>JAICGQ010000323.1 GCA_025923035.1 Pyrinomonadaceae bacterium
CAGCCCGGCCGTTTTGCCGCTCTCTCAGTTCAGCGCCGAGCCGAACTAGAAGACGTACCTGATACCAACGACGATGCGACGGTTGCCACCGTCAGTATCCCATTGGCGCAGGAAGCCCGCAGCCGTCACGATCGAATTCGGCGTACCGAAGTCGCGAGTATTGGTGGCGTTGTAGAAGTCAGCGCGCAACTGAAGCCGCTGATTCTCACCAATATCCGTGTTCTTCACGATGCCGAAATCGACGTTATTGAGCCCGTCGGCGCGCAGGATGTTGCGACCCGCATCGCCGATACGCTGACCGTTTACCAACGCCCTGAAGAGCGCGTTGCCTGAGGCGTTGACCGTTCCGCGTAACCGGAACAACTCCTCAACACTCATTCTCGAGATATCGAGGTTCGTGTTGACGTTCGGTCGAGTGGCGATACCGACCGCTGAAGCCAGACCGCCGAGCGTTCCGGAAATGTCTGTCGGATTCAACGGCGAGAACGGCGCGCCGCTCTGGAAGTTGAAATTGGAATTGACCTGCCATCCGCCAAGAACGCGACCGGTAAAGCCTTTCTGATCGCTGAAGAACGGCAACTCATAAACGAAGTTACCCGCCAAACGCAGCGGACGATCGTAAGACGATCTGCCGCGGTCGAGCCGGCGGTTAAATGGATCCTGGGCCAGCGCGATCTCCGAGGTCGAATTGTTGAAGATCTCCGACATCGTGTCGATAAACGAGCTCCACGTGAAGTGAACACCGGCGCTGACGCCGCGGCTGAGTCGTTTTTCGAAGCTGGCTTGCATCGAGTGATAGATCGAGGATCCGGAGTTAGCGCGTAAGCGGATTGGCCCCGTGAGCGGATCCGTTCTGACTGGCGGATTGGTCTGGCTATTCGCCGGGTCCGTTCTGAATCGAACCGGATTGCCGTCGATGCTCTCGAACAAGCCCGTGCCCTTCGAACCGACGTAACCAACGCGCACCACCGTGTCGCGCGTCAACTCACGTTGTAACTCGAAGCTGACGGAATCATAAACCGGCGAATGGAAGTCTTCCGTCACTTGCGTGCGGGTAAGGTTCACCGGGTTGACCGGAACGTTCGCCAGGTTTGCAAACGCGTTCGCAACTCCGCCCTGGTTGAAGGCCGAAACAAACGGGAAAGAACTCCAGATGTTCAGGGCGATGTTCGTGTAAGCATAGTCAAACGTGCGCGTGTAACCGCCGCGAATTACCAGCTTATCTCCGCCGGTGAGGAAGCCCATGATCCCGTCGCTGCTTGTTTGCGGGTTCCAGTTGAAACCGACTCGCGGTCCCCAGTTATTGGTATCGCGGCCCGGAATTGGTCTAACGCGGAAACGAGGATCCTGTCCCGCAGCAGCGAAAACCGGATCGTTGAATTCGACAAGATCCTGAATCGGCTGACCGGCATTTTCATAGCGCAGACCAAGCGTCAGCGTGAAGTTCGGCCGGATTTTCCATTCGTCTTGTCCGTAGAGATAGAAGTCGTGCCAATCCAGATGCAAGACGCGAGCAACGCCGGGCAGGTCTTTGTTGATCTGCACGTTGGCGACGTCCTGAACGAAGGCATTCAAGTCGGCGTAAACGAGGTGACCTCGCGTCGTCGGTTTGAATAACTGATGCAACTGGCTGCGATGGATGTCGACACCAAACTTCCACGCATGATTGCCTGTCGTGTACGAAGTGGTGTTCTGAAGTTGGAAAGTATTTCTAAACGACGTTTGCGGCAAGTTGGCAGCCAAGCCAATCGCCGTACGAGTGTTGCCTGCATTCAGACCTAACAATCCGAGGCTCGTGATCTGAATCGAGGGAATCGCCTCAGCGCGAAGATCTGAAGCCACAGTCGCGCTCGCCGCTCTCAGGTAGGCGAGGCGAAGCTCGTTCACCATCTTCGGACTGAGAATGCTGTTCAGCGCAACGTTCACGCCTTGATTGCGCGAAACGTTCGACGATTCATAACCGGTAGGGGTCACCTGACCCGCGCCTATCGTGTCAGCATCCTGATAGATGTATCGACCACTCAATGTGTGGTTGCTATTCAGGTGATGATCGATGCGAATCGATTGCTGCCAGTCGTTGAATACAAACGGACTGGAACCCGTGAGCGAACCCAGGGGAACGTTAAACGTTTGTCCGTTGGCAACGAATGATGCGGTTTGGCCGTTTGGCGTTTGCGCCGCTGGAAGAAAACTGAGCAGCGCCTGTATCTGGGGACGATTTCCGACCTGCTGTTGGAGGAGCTGTCGTCCAGCTTCTGTCGGCGCACCCTGGATCGTCTGTCCCTGTTGGAACCGTCGATCCCACCAGCGTTGCAGCGCAAAGAAGAAGAACGTGCGGTCTTTTCCGCTGATGTAGGTTGGACCACCTTCACCGAAGCGCGGCAGATGCAGCGGTCCGCCAAAAGTCATACCCGCCTGATTCTCCACGCGGAACGGGGCGAGCCGCCGCGACGGGTCAGTGGCGTTCGGGTTGCAGAAGCCGCCGTTCTTATTGAGGTTACTGCAAGCGTTCAGGTGATTGTCGTTGTGGAACCAGAAACCTGAACCGTGATACTGGTTTGAGCCACTCTTGGTGATGGCGTTGAACACCGAACTGCTGTTACGACCGTATTCAGCGCTGAACTGATTTGTCACCAGCCGCACTTCCTGAATCAGATCGGGGTTGTTCAATTGAACGACACCGCCGCCGACGCCAAAATCGTTGTTGTCCTGGCCGTCGAGCAGGAAGTTATTCGAACGCAGTCTGCCGCCGTTCGCGGAGTAGTTGATGCCGTTAGTGAATCCCGCCTGATTCGACTGGAGTTGACTCACACCGGGCGCCGAAAGCGCAACGTTGTAGACGTTGCGATTTGCAGCAATCGGCAACTCCGATAAACGCCGGCTGTCAAACCGTGTGCCTACTTCGGTAGTAGCGGTATTGAGAATCGAAGCGTTCTCGACCACGTTAACCACTTCGGTTACCTGGCCGGCCTTCAGCGTGGCATCAACAGTCGCCTGCTGGTTTAGCACAAGCGTGATACCCGACTGCACATACTTGGCAAAGCCGGTAGACTCCACCGATACCTCGTAGTCGCCGACGGGCATGCCGGTGAAACGATAGCGGCCGTCGCCATCAGTCTGGGTGGTGCGTGCTTCGTTGGTTTTTACGTTGCGAACAGTCACCGTCGCACCGGTGACAACTGCCTGTTTCTCGTCTTTGACTTCGCCTGAAATGGAACCGCTGACCTGCGCCATGACGGGGGTCGCGAGAAGTACAAGCAAAGCTACGAAGAATACAGAGAGTCTGATAACTTTCTTCATCATCTTGCTCCTTTGCTCAAAAACGTCTGGTGAGAGCGTCGCCTGGGGTGGATCGAAAGCCAGAAAGCTTTGTTTGGCGAGCCGCAACAAAGCAACAAACATTCCAGCGTTCGACGCGGAAGCGACGAAAGACACTAAATGCAAGCTGAGTCAGGTGATTAAGCTGAAAACGATAAAGTTAACCTTCAAAGGCACGGGCAGATTTAAGCTGTCCCGCGTTCAAATCTTCGGATTCAATCCATTATGGTGAAGCCGGGGAACCCATTAGCTGTCCCAAATTTCATGTCGAACGAACGAAGAACTGAATCCCCGCGCGCGCGCATCGTCTTTCTCGAACGGAATACCTTCAACATCCCGTTCCGCAGTCCAACATTCGATCATGAGTGGGTCGAATACGGCGAATCTGACGAAAGCCAGGTCGTCGATCGCCTGCGTGAGGCAACGATCGCGATCTGTAACAAGGTCGCGCTGCGCGAGAACGCGTTGTCGCAGTTGCCGAAACTGAAACTCATCGCAGTCGCCGCTACAGGTACGGACAACGTCGATCTTGCGTACTGCCGCGCACACAACATCGCCGTCTGCAACACTCGCGGATACGCCGTCAGCTCACTCCCCGAACACGCGCTGATGCTGATGCTCGCCTTGCGACGAAACCTGGTTCCGTATCGCGACGATGTGCGCGCAGGACGCTGGCACGAAGCGAAAAAGTTTTGCCTGCTGGATCATCCGATCAGTGATTTGCGCGGCACAGTGTTGGGTATCGTCGGCTTCGGCAAACTGGGACACTCGATGGCGGAACTCGGTCGCGCGATCGGAATGGACGTAATCGTTGCCGAACGCAAAAACGCGTCGGAGATCAGACCTGGACGCACGTCGTTCGCCGACGTCCTCCGAATCAGCGACGTTCTTTCATTGCACTGTCCGCTGACGGAAGAAACGCGCGATCTGATCGGCGCGGAAGAGTTGAGACGGATGAAACCCGACGCGCTGCTCATCAACACCGCGCGCGGCGGATTGATCGATGATCATGCGCTCGTCGAGGCGTTGAGATCGGGAAAGATTGCCGGCGCTGGAATCGACGTGCTTCGCGTTGAGCCACCGCGCGATGGCAATCCGTTGCTGGACGCGAATCTGCCCAACCTCATCGTGACGCCGCACAACGCGTGGGCGAGCAGACAGGCAATGCAGACGCTCGGCAGTCAGCTAATTGATAATCTGGAAGCTTTTGTAAGAGGCGAGCCGCGGAACCTGGTCACCTAAATCAGTGGTTAAGACGCGGCAGCCTCGCCGGCTTCGTCGTGATGCTCTGTCGTGTACAGACGAAGGATGTCTTGACCCTGGCGTGAGCGCGGATCGATCGTGCGGAGGTGTTTGCGTCCCTGCATCTCCCAAATGGCGGTGACGACTCCGTCTTTCTCGACTGCGTGATAGGTGATTTCTTCAGTGGCTGCTTCAGGCGCGGACTCGGTTGGTTGGCTGGCCGCGCCCTGGTTTATCTCAGTTTCATTCTCAGACATACAAACTCAAAAAGTCTCCAATCTCTTGCGGTAGGTTAAAGGGTGTGTCCGGATTGTTGCACACGAACATTCGCATGTCCAGCCGCTTTCGTTTTCAGTAGTTCGTGTGGGCCCGTGATCTTACGAGATCATGCGGCTCGCAAGCTCGACTGCTTTCCGCGGCACGACGACGCCCCAGCCTTGTCGCTCCACCGCGATGCCGTCGACGCGTTCGGCAGTGTCGATCAAAATTCGTTTCACTTGTTGCGGCGTCATTTTCGGATTCGCCTCGAGCATGCACGCAACGATCGACGCGACGATCGGCGATGCGAAAGAAGTCCCGTCGACAAACTTGTAGTGATGATTGATCACGTTGCCTTCCTGCAACTTGATCGTAATCAACTGTCGTAACAGCGGCGCAGCCAGATCGCGCGCTTCATCGAGATCTTTGTCGACGCCTTTGTGCGAACCGATGATCGTTCCAAGTTCGTGGTCAGCGGCGGCATCGAGCTCGGCGTAGAGATGCGCTTCATCAGCAGTCGGCGTGTGCGGCAGTATCGGCGCCGCGACCCAGATTCCCGGCGCGATCACTTCCGGTTTTTGCAGCCCGTCGATCGTTGGTCCATAAGACGAGCGATACATGCCGCGTCGCGCGCGATCCAGCGAATTCTGATCGTCAAGACCGCCGACCGCGATCGCCGAGGGTGAACTCGCAGGCGGTAAAACAGGATGCCCGGGAGCGAGTCCGGCGTTTCCGACGGCGCAGACGACAGTAACGCCTGCGCTCACTGTCTCCTCAACCAAACGACACAGCGAATTCTGCAAATACGTCTGCTCAAAGTCGCCCCCGGCGGAAATATTGACGATGCGAATGCCGTATTTGTCTTTGTTCGCGAGGACCCAGCGCAGGCCGGTCTCGATGTGACTTTCCGGAATTCGTCCGCTCTTGCCGATCTTCACCAGCACGACTTTCGCCTCCGGCGCGATGCTCCGGTACAAGCCATTCGACAGATGACCGTTGCCCGCGGCTACAACCGAAGTCATCATCCCGTGCCAGCTCGCGACGTCGGGTTTGTGCAAAAACCCG
>JAICGQ010000324.1 GCA_025923035.1 Pyrinomonadaceae bacterium
TCGATCGCGAATCGGCTCGCCCAGGTAATTGAACTCCTTGCCCTGTTTGATCAAGGCCGCATAGTCACGCCGGCGATCTCCGTCGAAGTCGCCGCTGATTAGAACGGGTGATGCGTCCTGCAAACTCTGGTTGAAGAACTGCAGCACCTCGGCGGTTATGTCGCCATACGTCCAACCGGGAAATCTCCGGTTGAGCAATATACGCGCTGACGCCGGTAGCTGGGTGGAATTGCTTTGTGCTGGAACGTGGTCCGGCGCCAACAATACGCAGAGCAACAGAACGATGATGAGTCTCATGGACGCATCTTGCGGGTTCAGTTTAGGAAGTGGTGAGAGGCGTAACCACAGCAACGAACTGTGCAGAACCACGATGTGCAGCCTGCGTCACATGAGGCTATGACGCAGGCTGCTTCGAGCGAAACGTTTTTATTTAACCAGAACGCGGAGACCGTGAGGATCGGCGCGTTCAACTCCGCCGACAATTCTGCTTATCGGGAGTCGAGCAATGAAGCGGCCTCTTGTGCCTCCTTGCTGGACCCGAATGATGCCGACACCCGGCGTGCTTCCGACCGAGTTGTTGAACGCCGGATTGTTACCGGTCAGCGGATTTGGTCCACGCAGCGACATGAAGATGTATTTCCCATCCGGTGAAATATCCAGAATGTCGGGCGCCGGATCGTTGCTGACTGGTCCAACCAGGCTGAACTGGTCCACGATTGAATTGTCCCTCGTATCGACAATCGTCATATTGTTTCCGAACCGTTCAACCACCCACAGATAACGCTCTCCGCTTGTCGCGACCGCGCCGTGAGAGTCGGAGTTAGTACCGTCGTGCGAGTAAACGAGACTCGGCGCCGGCGTGTTGGGCGGATTCGTGCTCAAGTAGCCACGCAGCGGAAACGAATACAGATCTGACTCCTTCGCGCCACCCGAGTTGATATACATCTGGCCGTTGGCCTGGACACCGCCGCAACCATCCGGATGCACCGTGTTCTTGTCGTACTCAGCGATGATGGACATCGGCGTCGTATTCGGATCGACTACAAACAGGCCGCCACCCGCCAGCGTAATGAAAGCGAAACGATCGCATTTGTCGATCACCGGGCAGATCGGCCTGGCGTCGGGCCGCAACACCGGGTCCTGACAAGGTGCTCCACTCGGCGTTGTGCATGTGGCCAGATTGATCGTCGCGGCGTTATCGAGCGTAAACGTGTTGGTCTGATAGTTGGTGTTGATTCGCTGCAATAAGCGGCCGTTCTGGTTCGCGACCACGACAAATGTCTGATCGTTTGACGGCATAGCCGCATGGGCCTGGACGCCGACGTCGATACAGTGAACCGGAGCTTTCGTTGTCGTGTTCATAAACAACACATGTCCCGATCCAACGAATGAAATCACTGCGTGGGAGCCACTGCGGTTGAACTCGAACATATGCGGACGCACCGGAGCGGTACCGGTTTGCGCGACGCAAAGATCGCGCGATGCACCGCCAAGATCGACTACGGTCGGAACTGCGTCGGACGCTTGTTCTCCAATTAGATCCTGCCCTTTGTAGGTGTAAAGCGTGCCGCCGCTGTCGAGCGTGCCATTGCCGTCTTCGTCTCTCGAGTTTGACTGATCGATGGCCCACACTTCGTACTGGGCGGTGTCGTTTTCATCGTATGCCGGGATTGTTGTTGCGGGGACGATCGCCACCATCAAGACGAGGATGGTGATCGATGCGGTGAGATAACTTCTGCGCCTCATGGGTTGAGGTCCTCCAGTTAGTGGTAGTAACGACTTCAACCTGTAAGCGAGAATTAGAGGTAAAGGGGCTCAGATCATTTTGTGTTTCTTTTTGGTAAGAGGTCGATCACGGTTGTCGAAGGGCCAAGCGAAATGGTAAACGCATCACGCTCGTTAACCAGTTTCTGACGCGGCGTGAATGTTCCGATGCCCGCCAGCTTCGCTGGTTGTTGCACGCGTAGACGAGCCTTCGGCGTGAAGGCGTCAGCGGGTGAAAGGGTGACGCGAACAGCTTTCGATTTCGTGTTTATCGCTACGCTTTCAAACGTGCCGGCATCGAGCGTCAACCATAAACCAAGCGGCGCGATGTAAACGCGCTTGCGAAACGAATCGAGTGGCTGAACGTTCACCCAGCCCCCGCGCAAGGCGATGTTTCCGCCAAACGACTGCCAGCCAAACTCCGGATGATCGACGACGTACGTGCCGATGTTGAATGCGTGACCGAAAAAGTTTGGACCATAATCGCCGCTGTACGGATCCCACTTCAGCGTTGAAGGAAACGAATGAAACGCGGCAGATGCGAACCCGTCCTGATCGATGTTGGACAGCGCACCCATCGTGCCGCCGTAACCAACTCGCAGCAGATACTCGTCATCCGGATGCTCTCGATAGTGCGTCAAAACCGGAATCGCATTGAGCCCCGAGCCATAATGATGTAACTGCCGCTCGATTCTTCGTATCTTGCCGCCATAGAGAAAATCCCAATACCGGCGCGCGTTGCCGTTGTAACCCCAATGCGGCAACGTCGGCATGTAGCCGATGATCGAGTTGAGCGATACGAGAGCTTTGTCCTCGTGACCAAAATATTTACACCACGCGTAGACTTCTTCCTGGCCCGTCGAGTCCCACGCCATCTCGCTGCCGAACGGATACGGATCCTGCTGCCAACGATCCGTGCGCTCCTTCATCAGACCTTCAATGACCTGCGCCTTTTCCTGCCACGCTTCGCGTTTCAGATCGTCAAGCAGCGCGACGATCACGTCGCCCTCCATCAAACCCAGCTCGACATAACCAACGCGACGGCGTCCATCCGGGCGCCTGCCAAACATGAAGCGCGCCGTTTCGTACGCCTGGTCCAGGTACCAATCCCAGGAATGATTCGTCACCAGCCCCTGATGGTTGCGCGCGAGGCGATACATGGACCAGTAAGCAGCGATCACGTGCGGGTAGTTGTAACCGCGCCCGATCGACTCCGCGTCGGCTTTTTTCCAACTGGTCCACGTGGTCCAGTTCAGCGCCGGGTCGTACTTAAACTCCGGCAGATCCTGCGGCGAGTAGTAAAACAGGCTCTTTCTGACGCCATAACGGTTCGGGCCTTCCTTGTATTGCAACCCGCCCCACAAAACACGATCGATAAACTGTTCGTACTTCGCGATCTCTTCTTTGCGCGGCTGGCCAAACTGTTTCATCGCGGCCGCTAACCAAGAACCGGAACCGCCTTCGTCTCCGAGTCCGGCAATCCACACGCGACTGTCCTGCGTCACGATCTTGTTTGCTTCGCGGTCGTAGCTCATGACCGAAGGACTGCGATGAAATGGGTCGTTCGGATCGTCAAACCACTGACGCGTGAAGAGGAAGTTACCCATGTCCGCGACCGCCTGGGACGAGGGTTTGGTGACGTAATAATGTATCGATTGCGTGGAACCGCCGTCGTATACGAGTGAGAGACGCGCGCGTCCCCACTTTTTGCCGCGCACGCGAAACGTTTTCCACTTCCCTCTGGCCGTGTCCTCTTTAATCTCGAGCGCGCCGTTCGGATAAACCGAGACGTCGTTTACTTTTCGATTGTGGTTGACGAACAGACGGCCCTCGATGTCCATTGGCAACACATAACCCGGAATTCCGATCGCAACCGGCAGGCCGGCCTGCGCGAGTGTCGCCTCAATGTTCCGGATTCCATCCGAGAGCAGAAACTTGACGCCGAAAGTTGGTCTTCCGCCGGGGGCAATGATCAGGAACGAGGGTGGATTCCAGGGATCGGCGTCGCGCCATTCATCTTCGGCGTACGCCTTTGTGTGGACCATCCACGCGAACACGCCTTCGAATGTTTGACTCGGCCGTGTTGGTTCATTGAGTAGCTGGTAACCCTCGAATGCCGTGAAGCCATCAGGAACAACCACCAACGCCGGTCCGGATCCATTCAAGCGCGTCACTTGCAGATATCCGGCGCCGCCGCCGATGTACGGATCTGAAAAGGAACACTTCTCGTGTGCTTCCTTGAGGTTGCGCCCGGTGATCATGTTGTTGAAGACCATCGGAATTCCGAGTCCGCCGATCTGCACCGGTTGTACGGTTTTGTTGTGTAGCTCGAAACGCAGAACCAGATTGCCGTTCTCAATGAGCCACGAACGAGTGATTTGCAGCGGAATGTCGGACGGGAGCGTGGGCGCGAGATTCGCTGCCGCGAGCGTTGGACCAGCAACTGGTAACGTTTCAACCGGCTTGCGCGAATCGGCCGTGTCGTACTTTTGCCATAAACCAGAATTGCCCACGCGCAGGCGCAGGACGAGATCTCCGAGATGGTGATAGGAATTTGCGGAGCGTTGTGACAGGCGATCCGCGGGCGTGAAGTCGAATCCCGGCGCGCTCTTCGGTTCGAGCGCCGCAACCGTTTGCGACGCCTTTGCTAATTTCAGTTTGAAGCCAGGAGTGTCGAGATCAAGATAATCCGTGTTCTCTGCGTTGCTAACAAAGGAACCACAGATGACACAGAAGATGAGCGCCGCCAGAGTTCGTTTCATCGTTCCTCAGCACGCACGATCCGAATACCGTAAACCGCCGGTGTTTCATTTCCGCCAGTAGACTGAACACGCACCGTCACCTTCTGTTTGTTCTTAACAAGCTCCGCGGGAATCTTGTAATCGACGTCATAGAAACGGCCCGTCGGACTGCCCGGCGGAAAACGATCGACCGCACCCTCACCAACTCGCTGTCCATCCACCAGCACCTCAAACGATCGCTTCGCACGCTCTTCAGGATTCAACGTAACAACCAGCGCCAACGGCTTCGTCGCGTCAACCGGTATCTCATAAGAAAACCACTTCTTCGCTCGACGCCCGACACGCCCCAGCACACGATCCGGCGACGACTCCTCACTCTGCAGACTGAAAGTCTTCTCCTTCTCCGGATCGCCCGGTGAGACTAGCGCGATGGTCGCCGCTTCCAAACGTTGCTGTTTCGCACGTTCCGCCGCCAGCTCTTCAAGTTTCCTGGTCCAACCGTCTTTCGTGTAAAGGTCCCAGTAAACGGAATACGTGCGACGGTGCAAACGATAGAACGGAACAAACTCCACCTCGCTCGCTTTTCCATCCGTACTGCGACCGACGTCAACGGTGCGAAACACGCCGAGATTGTCGCGCACCGGCTGTAACCACTGCTTCACCGCTTTGTCGCCGGTAACGAGCGCCGGAGTCTCTGACTGTGGACCACCGCGACGCTCTGGTCCAAGATCACCGGCGAGCACGAGCGGCCCCCACATCAAGGCCGCGCGTCGTTCGTTATCCGCCAGCCCTTCAACCCACAACGTCTTGGGCAGTACAAGCGAGACGGTATCGCCGGTCTTCCACGTCCGTTTCAGCTCAACGTACGATCCCGGCCCGGGCACGTACGGAAAATTTTTTCCGTTCACTTTCACTGCGAAACCATCGCCGGCCCACGAAGGCCGGCGCAAAGCCAGCGTAAATGATCTCGGCCGTTCCAGCGTCAAACTCAACGTCGCAGTATCGCCTTCGGGAAAATTCGTCGTGGTCGTAACCGTCGCGCCGGCTTCCTGCCAACTGGCCGTCGACGGAACGTAAAGATTCACCCAGAGGCGATCGCCTGACTCATAGTAGATCCCGTCGCCGTGCAGGCTATGACTCTCCATGCCACTGCCAACGCAGCACGTGAAACTGCGAAACATGTCCTGATACTCGTGTCGCACTCCTCGACCCACCGGCACCATGTAACACGTGCGACCGTCTTCCGGATCCATCGATGCGAGGATGTGATTGAACAACGCCCGCTCTTCAAACTCGGCGTACTTGATGTCCGGATTGAGCGCGAACAGACGACGAGTCATCTTCAGCATGTTGTAA
>JAICGQ010000325.1 GCA_025923035.1 Pyrinomonadaceae bacterium
ACGACGAAACGCGTCACGCCGGAGTTCTTTCAGCAGTGGAGCGTTGCGGATCTCGCGCTGCAAACGGATCAATGGCTCGGCGCGCAGGGACGAATCACGCATCCGATGTTGCTGTCGCGTGGCGCGACCCATTACGAACCCGTCAGTTGGGATGATGCGTTCGAACTGCTCGCCGATGAGCTCAACTCGCTCAACTATCCCGATCAGGCGATCTTCTACACCTCCGGGCGCACCAGTAACGAGGCCGCTTTTCTTTATCAACTGTTTGTCCGCCAGTTTGGAACGAACAATCTTCCCGATTGCTCGAATATGTGTCATGAGTCGAGTGGTTCGGCGTTGAGCGAGACGATTGGCGTCGGCAAGGGAACGGTGACCCTGGAGGATTTCGATCGCGCGCAGGCGATTTTCGTGATCGGTCAGAACCCCGGGACGAACCATCCGCGCATGTTGAGTGCGTTGCAGCAGGCGAAGCGGAACGGATGCAAGCTGGTGCACATCAATCCGTTGCCGGAAGTCGGGATGGTGCGGTTCAAGCATCCGCAGCAGGTGCTCGGGATGTTGGGATCGGGCACTGAACTGGCCGACTTGTTTTTGCAGGTCAGAATCAATGGCGACGTCGCGTTGTTGAAGGGGATTTCGAAAGCGGTCCTGGAGCACGAGGCCGCTATCGATCGCGAGTTCGTTTCGTCTCATACAACCGGATTCGACGAGTTTGTATCCTCATTGGATTCAGTTTCATGGACTGACATTGTCGAACAAAGCGGCGTGTCGAAAGAGCTGATCGAAAGCGCCGCGCAGATCTTCGTCGAATCGGAGCGGACGATCTTCTGTTGGGCCATGGGACTGACGCAGCATCGCAACGCAGTCGGTAACATCCAGGAAATCGTCAACCTGATGTTGTTGCGCGGGCAGGTGGGAAAGCCCGGAGCGGGACTTTGTCCCGTCCGCGGTCACAGCAACGTGCAGGGCGATCGCACGATGGGCATCTGGGAACGTCCCACAGCGGTCTTTCTCGATCGACTTGCCGACGAGTTTGACTTCGAACCGCCGCGCAATCACGGCTTCGACACGGTGCGCTCGATCCAGGCGATGCACGACGGACAAGGCCGCGTTTTCTTCGCACTCGGCGGCAACTTTCTGTCAGCAACACCCGACACCGAGTTCACGGCCGCAGCTCTGCGTCGCTGCCGCCTGACGGCGCACGTCTCGACAAAACTGAATCGTTCACATTTAATCACCGGCGAACGTGCGCTGATTCTGCCGTGTCTCGGCCGCACCGAGATCGACGTGCAGGAAAGTGGACCACAGTTTGTCTCGACGGAAAACTCGATGGGTGTCGTACAGATGTCGCGCGGCTCACTCGCGCCCGCATCTCCCGAACTTCTGAGCGAACCGCAGATCGTTGCGCGGCTGGCGCGAGCAACGCTCGGACATCGGACCACCGTCGACTGGGAAACGCTCGCAAGCGACTACGATCAGATTCGCTCGCACATCGAACGCGTCGTACCGGGTTTTGACAATTACAACGCTCGCGTGCGCGAACCCGGCGGGTTTTATCTTCCGAACGCGGCGCGCGAACGAGTTTTCAATACCGCTTCCGGCAAGGCTGTGTTTACAATCCACCCTCTTCCCGAACACAATCTTGGGCCGGACCAGTATTTGATGATGACGATTCGCAGCCACGACCAGTTCAATACTTCGGTTTACAGCGAGAACGATCGCTATCGTGGCATCAGCAACGGCCGGCAAGTCGTGTTTTTGAATCGCGACGACATCGCCGCTGCCGGTTTGCAGGAGCGACAGGTTGTCGATCTCGTCAGTCACTTCGAAGGCGAAGAGCGAATCGCGAGAAAGTTTAGAATCGTGCCTTACGATATACCGCGGCGTTGCGCTGCCACGTACTTTCCGGAAGCGAACGTCTTAGTGCCCGTGCGAAACGTTGCCGAGAAGAGCAACACACCAGTTTCTAAATCCGTGGTGATTAGCATCAGACCCACATCTGAATGAACCTGTCATGAGTAAAACACTGACCCGCAAAAAAGCGGCTGCAAAGCCGTCCAGGAAAGCCATAGCGAAAAAACGCTCCTCTGTCGCACTTCGCCAAACCCCTAAACAAAAACTGTACGCGAGTCTCGTCGTGCAGTTACTGAGTCTGCTCAAGGACGAGCACGATTTGATCGCGAATGCCGCGAATTTCAGCGCGCTGCTGTTCAATTCGCTGCCGAACGTTAACTGGGCCGGTTTCTATTTCCTGCGAGACGATGAGTTGGTGCTCGGGCCGTTCCAGGGAAATCCTGCGTGTGTGCGGATTCCGATGGGCACGGGAGTGTGTGGCGTCGCCGCGCAGCAGTGTGAGACGATCATCGTGCCGAACGTGCACGAGTTTCCGGGACACATTGCGTGCGACGTTGCGTCGAATTCGGAGATCGTCGTGCCGTTGTTTGATGGCGAACGATTGCTGGGTGTGTTGGACCTTGATAGTCCGAACATCGGCAGGTTTGACGATCAGGACGCTGAGGGTTTGAACGAACTCGTCACTATCTTCGTCGCACACGAAGAAGGTTTGGACAGATGATTACGCTTCGACGATCAAGCGAACGTGGGCATTTCGATCATGGGTGGCTGAATACGTATCACTCGTTCTCGTTCGATCAGTATTACGATCCGCGCTACATGGGCTTTCGACAGTTGCGTGTGATCAATGAAGACTTTGTCGCGGCTGGGCGTGGATTTCCGACGCATGGACATCGCGACATGGAGATCATCACGTACATTCTCGAGGGTGCGCTGCAACACGAAGACAGCATGGGGAATGGATCGATCATTCGTCCTGGTGATGTGCAGCGGATGACGGCGGGGACGGGCGTCAGGCATAGCGAGAAGAACGCGTCGCATGATGAGCGCGTGCACCTTCTGCAAATTTGGATCCTGCCTGAAACGCTGGGTTTGGAGCCGGGTTACGAACAAAAGGCTTTCTCTGACGATGAACGGCGTGGACGCTTGCGACTGATCGCTTCAAATGACGGCCGCGACGGATCGGTCACGGTCCATCAGGATGTCAGTGTCTTTGCTTCGATACTTGCCGCAGGCGAGAGCGTTCGCTACGACATGGACCAGACCCGCTACGGCTGGATCCAGGTCGCGCGCGGCTCGATCGTTGTTAATGGACAGTCCGCCGAGCAGGGCGACGGCGCAATCGCGATGGGCGAAAGTTCGTTGGAGATCCGTGCAGACCAATCCGCGGAAGTCTTGTTATTTGATCTTGCGTGAGCTCGGTGTAAATCTGTGGCCCAAACCCCCGGAAGGTGGCGCGCACTAACACTTCTCGCAGCGGCAGAGCTGCTGGGCATGGCGCTCTGGTTCAGCGGCTCCGCCGTCGTCCCGGCACTTGAAAAGGAATGGACGCTTTCAGGTTCGCAGGTTAGCTGGATCGCCATCGCCGTCCAACTCGGCTTCGTCGCCGGCACACTCCTCAGCGCCACACTGAATCTTCCCGACATCATCAGCGCTCGCCATCTCTTCGCAGTCTCGGCGTTTCTGGGCGCGGGAGCGAACTGCTACTTCGGTCTGTATGTTCTAGATCCCACGACAGCGATCGTGGTCCGTTTCCTGACGGGCGTTTGCCTGGCCGGCGTTTACCCACCGGGAATGAAGATCATGGCGACATGGTTTCGCGAACGTCGCGGCATGGCCCTCGGTGTTTTGGTCGGCGCGTTGACGATGGGAAAAGCGACGCCATATCTGGTCAACGCACTCGGCAGCGGCAACTGGCGCACGAACGTCTTATTCGTTTCGCTGTTGTCGGTAATCGGCGGGCTAATCGTGTTGCTGTTCGTGTCGGATGGTCCACATGCCTTGCCGCCCGCACGATTTGATATCACACAGGTCGTGCGCGTGTTTGGGAATCGCGGCGTGCGACTGGCGAGCTTCGGTTACTTCGGTCACATGTGGGAACTGTACGGCATGTGGATCTGGATACCGGTGATGATCAGGGCGAGTTTGGCGACTCAGGGCGGCGATCCAAAGCTCGCAGAACTGGGCTCGTTTCTCGTGATCGGATCGGGCGCCGTTGGCTGTGTGGTGGCCGGCTTGCTCGCGGATCGCGTCGGGCGGACGGCAGTGACCTCATGGGCCATGGCGATCAGCGGCACGTGTTGTCTGGTAATCGGGTTTCTATACGGCGGAAACCCGGTGCTGCTATTGCTTGTCGCGACGATCTGGGGCGCGACGGTCGTCGCTGATTCGGCGCAGTTTTCTTCGTGTGTGACTGAGCTTGGCGATCCGCAGTACATCGGCACCGCGTTGACGATTCAGATGTGCATCGGGTTCTTGCTCACGACGATCTCGATCGAATTGGTCCCGAAAATCGCCGACTGGCGTTATGCGTTCATGATCCTCGCGCCCGGTCCGTTTCTCGGCGTGTTAGCGATGCTGCGACTGCGCACACTGCCCGAAGCGATCAAGATCGCTCACGGCCGGCGGTGATCGCCGGAACGAATTCTTCTTGCAAAACGTACCACCTTCCGTTAGGCTGCCAAGCACAGGTGATTCAAACAATGAAAGTTGTTCTGTTCCTCATGATTAGGCCCCGTCATTAACTCTGTTGCAGGCGGTTTTGTGTTTGCCTGCCGGAGTTAAAGCACATCGCTCGAAGTGTATTCGAGCGGTGGAGAGCGCCTAACCGCCTCTTCTTTTTCCAACAACAAACAATACGTTTTCGTTTTCGTGGTCGTCTTTTTCCGTGCGACCACTCGTGAGGTGATCATGCAGCAACCAGCTATTCAGGTGCGCAATCTGCGGAAGAGTTTCCGCAAACGCGCGGGTTTTCGAAAGACGTCGGAGCTTTGGGCCGTCGACAACGTCTCGTTCAACGTCGCGGAAGGCGAGACGTACGGACTGCTCGGGCCGAACGGATCAGGCAAGTCGAGTTTGATTCGCATTCTCTCGACTCTGTTGATTGCCGACAGCGGCGAGGTCAAATTGCTCGGGTACCGCTTGCCGGAGCAACAGGAAGAGGTGCGCCGGATTATCGGGCGCGTCAGCGTGGACGCGGCCTTTTACAAGAAGCTTTCGGCGCGCGAGAACCTGCTGTACACGGCGCTGCTTTACGGGCAGAAGGCGCGCGAGGCCGAGGTTCGAGTGATGGAGATTCTCGAGCAGTTGGGCATGGAGAACGCGAAGTTTTCGACGCCGCTCGAGGAGATGAGTCGCGGTATGCAGCAGAAGATCAGCATCGCGCGGGCGTTGATGATCAATCCGCCGCTGTTGCTGCTTGACGAGCCGACGACGGGACTCGATCCGAAGAGTCGTAGGGACGTGCAGGCGTTTCTCGAACGTCAGCGCGAGCGTGAAGGGACGACGATACTGTTGACCACGCACGACATGGCCGAAGCCGAGCGTCTGTGTGCGCGTATTGGTTTTCTCGCACACGGAAAACTCGTCGCGGAAGGCACTGCGCGCGACTTAATGAGGCGCGCGGGCGCGGAAAACCTCGACGACGCGTTCATTGCACTGACAGGTGAAGACCTCGTCGCAGATGAAGAACTTGCAGCAGTAGGAGATTAAATCCGTGTCTGGAAAACACGGACAGGAGAAGAAGTCATGGAAACAGCAATGCGCCAAACGTGGGCGTTTCTATTCAGGGGTTATCACATTACCCGGCGGTATATCGGCTGGGTGGTGGTGTTCAACTTCTACGCCCTGGTGACGTCAGCAACGGTTGCATTGATTGGCGTCGCAGCCGGCAACTACCAAATGACGCTGACACTCGTCGTCGGTGCGTTATTGTGGAACTATCTCTCGTGGCTCTACAACGAGATCGCCATGTCCATAGCGTACGAGCGCTGGGAA
>JAICGQ010000326.1 GCA_025923035.1 Pyrinomonadaceae bacterium
AGTACTTAGTGCTTTGTACTTTGTTCTTTATTCGTCAGTGTACCGACGGCTTGAGACGCTATTGTCGCTAGCGAACAAAGCACAAAGCACAAAGCACAAAGCTCAAAGAACAAAATGGACGATTCAACCCGTGACCGAGTCCGCGCTCTGGTGCGTGATATTTTAGAGAAAGCCGCACCCGCTGAAAGCACGTCGAGTCATTTCGTAAACACCGTTCCCGCGGATCCTCCGCCACCAGCATTCACACGCGACGAGTCTGCGAAGAACGTGATCACCGAAGACGACGTGCGTGGACTCGAAGCCGGAGCCGTCCTGCGCATCGGCGAAGACGCTCGTCTAACGCCACTCGCCGCGGACATCGTTAACGAACGCAAGATACAAATCACTCGCCGCACGTCACGTCGCGGATCGAAAGCGTCGAAGCACGTCGCAGTTGGCGCGGACCACGGCGGCTTCAAGATGAAGGAAGAGCTGAAAGCCTTGTTGAGCGATTTGGGCCATAAGGTGCAGGACTTCGGCACTGATTCGGAATCGGCAGTCGACTATCCTGATTTCGCTCATGCCGTCGCGCGCGCGGTCGCCGACGGAACGTCCGACGTCGGAATCGTAATCGACGGCGCCGGCGTTGGCAGCGCGATGACGGCGAACAAAGTGCCGGGTGTTCGCGCCGCCGCGTGTTATTCAGTCGCAGTCGCTCGCAACTCACGCGAGCACAACGATGCCAACGTCCTCACGCTCGGCAGCAAAACCATAACCAGCGCCGAAATGCGCGACATCGTGACCGCCTGGCTTGCCACCGAAATCAGCGAAGATCGCCACCGCAAGCGCGTCGCCAAAATCGACGCCATCCAGCGACAGTATCAACGCTAGTTGCTAGAATGTTTCCCGCACATGGGCTACTCCAATAACGGCGATTACGAACTACTAATCGAACAGATCACCGACGCGATCGTGGCGCGGCTAAATGGCGACGGCGCGGACCAGGCGGCGATGTGCGGCTGCACTTCTGAGTGTTTTCATCGCTGTCCCGAGCGGATGCATCGCATCGTCGACGCAGGCGCCGCGCGCATCGGATTAGTGTTAGGCCAAACGGGATCGGCAAGAGAGTGGGCCGGGCTGATCGATCACACGTTGCTCAAACCTGAAGCAACCGACGACGACATCAAAAAGCTTTGTCAGGAAGCGGCGACATATCGCTTCGCATCGGTCTGCGTTAACCCGACGTGGGTGCGCATCGCTGCGTGTAATCTGCGTGGCAGCGGCGTTCCAGTTTGCACGGTCATCGGCTTTCCACTCGGCGCAACTTTGCCCGACGTGAAAGCCTACGAAGCACGCCGCGCGATCTTCGACGGCGCCCGCGAAGTCGACATGGTGATCAACGTCGGCGCGTTGAAGAGCGGCGACGATTGTCTCGTCGAACACGACATTCGTTCGGTGGTCCAGGTGGCCCATGAGTATGACGCCATTTGCAAAGTGATCATCGAAACGGCGTTGTTGACTGACGACGAAAAAGTGCGTGCCTGCCAGGCGGCGAAGAAAGCCGGCGCGGACTTCGTCAAAACTTCAACCGGTTTCTCAAAAGGCGGCGCGACCGTAGCCGACGTTGCTTTGATGCGACGCACAGTCGGCGCCGATCTCGGCGTGAAAGCTTCCGGCGGCGTGAAAGGACTCGACGACGCGCGCAAAATGATCGAAGCAGGCGCGACACGCATCGGCGCCAGCGTCGGCGTGAAGATCGCGCAGGAAGCGGCCGGAAAGATAACGTCTGACGTTCGAGCCCAAGCCTATTAAATCAGTGTTCCAATGCCGGCAGATCCAAAACTCCTAGCTGTAATTCTCGGCGGCGGCGCCGGCAATCGACTCTTCCCGCTCACGCAACAACGTTCGAAACCCGCAGTCCCACTCGGCGGTAAGTATCGTCTCGTCGACATCGCCCTCTCGAACTGCATCAACTCCGACATTCTGCGCACATTCGTCCTGACGCAGTACAACTCCGCCTCGCTCAACCGGCACATCGCGCAGACGTATCGCTTCTCGCAATTCTCGAACGGCTTCGTGGAGATCATCGCCGCGGAACAAACACCTGAAAGCCCGCAGTGGTTCCAGGGCACTGCCGACGCCGTGCGACAAGTGTTGCCGCACATCAGAGACTGGGGCATCGACACGCTGCTGATCCTCTCAGGCGATCATCTCTATCGCATGGACTATCGACATTTTCTCCAGCGTCATCATGAAACGGGCGCGGACGTCACCGTGTCGGTGATTCCCTGCGAAGCGCGCGCGGCGAGTGAGTTTGGCCTTCTGAAGACTGACGAGAACGGTCGCATCGTCGAGTTTAAAGAGAAACCGAAAGGCGATGAGCTGATGGCGATGCAAGTCGACACGACGCGTCTCGGGCTTGATGAGAAAGAAGCCGCGCGCCGTCCGTTTCTCGCGTCGATGGGCATCTACGTTTTCAAATACGATCACCTCGAACAACTGCTCGCGGAAGAACCGGATCAATGGGTTGACTTCGGGAAGCACATCATTCCCGCCGCGATCAAATCGCGTCACGTGCAGGCGCACATGTTCGACGGTTACTGGGAAGACATCGGAACGATCGGCGCTTTCTATCGCGCCAATCTCGATCTGACGACCAAGATTCCGAAGTTCAATCTCTTCGACTCTGAAGCTCCGGTTTACACGCGCGCGCGTTACCTGCCGCCGTCGAAGATCGAAGAGAGCGAGATCAACGATTCGATCATCAGCGACGGCTGCATCATCAACGGCGCGAAAGTCACAAACTCGGTCGTCGGTTTGCGCAGCCGCATTTCGAAAGGCGTGCAGCTCGATGCGTCGTTCATGATGGGCGCCGACTTCTACCAGACTTTCGACGACATGCGAAAGGACGCGAGCAAGGGCCTGCCGCGCGTCGGGTTAGGGGAGGGAACTATCGTCCGCCGCGCCATCATCGACAAGAACGCGCGCATCGGTAGGAATGCCCGGCTGCTCAACGAAGCAGGCGTCACCGAAGCTGAAGGCCCTAACGGTTCGTACTTCATTCGCGACGGTATCATCATCGTCCCGAAGAACGCCGTGATCCCGGACGGCACGGTTGTGTAGGTTGCTATGGCACGTGGCTGGGAGAGTAAGTCAGTCGCGGATCAGATCGAAGATGCTGAGCTGCGCGAGCGGAAGGCGGAACCCGCCTCGATGGAAGACCGCGAACGAAAGCAACGGCTCGACTCGTTGCGCCTTTCGCAGTCGCGCTTACTGCAACAGCTCGAACGCGCCAAACTTCCTGCCCATCGTGGCGTCCTGCTAAACGGCTTGAAGGCGATTGAGAAAGAGATTGAAGAATACTTAAAGTGATTCCTTAGCTCGTGCCCCGCACCCCTTCCATAAAACTCCCTAAAGATAAACGGAATCTCGACGTTCAGATCGGCGAACAAGTTGTGCGCCTGACCAACCTCGACAAGCTGTTCTGGCCGAAGCTCGGCATCACGAAGCGAGATCTGATTCAGTACTACATCGACATCGCGCCTGCGCTGCTCCCTCACCTGCGCGATCGCGCGATGGTGATGAAACGGTATCCAAACGGCGCCGGTGAAGATTTCTTCTTCATGAAACGCGCGCCGTCGCCGCGTCCTGACTGGATTGAGATCTGCCACATCGATCACGGTTCGAAGGGAGTGATCCCATTTCCGATGATTCAGGATCTCGCGGCGTTGATGTGGGTGATAAATCTCGGCTGCATTGATCTAAACGAGTGGTATGCGCGTTGTGATGAAACGGATCTGCCCGATTATCTGCATTTTGATCTCGATCCGGTGCCTGGCGCGTCGTTTGAGAAAGTGCGCGAAGCGGCTTTGCTGGTAAAGCTCGGACTCGATTCGTTGAAGATTCCGAACTACGCGAAGACGACGGGCTCGAAGGGCATCCACGTCTACGTTCCGATCAAACGTGGACCGACGCAGAAACAGGTGTGGACGTTTGCGAAAGAGTTTGCGTATGCGCTCGCATCGCACGAGCCGAAACTGTTGACGGCGATCTACCAGGTTTCGAAACGGCCCAAAGGAAGAGTGCTGGTCGACTACAACCAGAACGCGTGGGGACGCACACTGGCGTCGGTCTATTCCGTGAGACCTAAAGAAATACCTTCAGTCTCGACACCCGTGACGTGGAAGGAAGTCGAGCGTGGGATTAAGATCGACGACTTCCGCATCGACAACGTGCCGGCGCGCGTGAAGCGGCTCGGTGATTTATGGAAGCCGATGACGCAGGCTAAGGGAAGGTTCAAACTTGAAGCGTATCTTTAACCGTCGGCCTGCCCACACTTCAGGTTAACAATGAACATTTGGACTATCGGTCATTCGACGCGTGGCGACCATGAGTTCGGTCAGATTTTGTTGGCGCACAAGATCGAGACGCTGGTAGACGTGCGTACGTACCCCGGCTCGCGCCGGTATCCACAATTCAATAAGTCTGTGTTGTCTGAGTTCCTGGCGAATCTTGGAATCAAGTATGTCCACGAGCCGCGCCTGGGCGGGCGACGATCGCCAGACAAACACTCACACAACACCGCCTGGCGAAACGCGCAGTTTCGGGGTTACGCGGATCACATGGAAACGGAAGAGTTCAGAGCAGGAGTTCAAGAATTACTTGAACTCGCGGATCGATCGCGCACGGCGATCATGTGCGCCGAAGCAGTGTGGTGGCGGTGCCATCGCAGTTTGATCGCGGATTACCTGAAGGCTGCGGGACACACAGTTATTCACCTCATCGATGAAAAGAAAAGCGAAGAACATCCATTCACGTCAGCGGCACGAATTGTCGAGGGAAAGTTGTCGTATCGGGGGCTGTTGAGTTAACTCGGCCGGTTGCTGTGCCAGACCTTTGCCTTCGAACCTTTCTTGCGTCGCTTCACACCCGTCCGGCGCGGAATCACTTTCGGATCTCCGGTCGCGGCTTTCTTGACGTTCCCGCCTTCGTCTTCTGCAATTTCTGCTAACGAACGTCTCGTGAGGATCGAGACCGGCGCGAGCTCCGTCACGTCTTCTTGCGTCGTGTAGTAATCGCGATGCTTGATGAGCAGCCACTGGCGATTGCGCGTGCGCACCAGCACCCACGAGCCTTTTAGCTTCTCTCCCTCAAGCTCGAATTTGAAGTCGCCTTTCTCAAGCGACTTTGCTGCGTCTTCATCCTCTTCCGGTTTGTACGTGCCGTAGTCCCACACCATCACGGTCCCGCCGCCGTACTCGCCTTCCGGTATCACACCTTCAAACTTCGCGTAATCAACCGGATGATCTTCAACCTGCATCGCCAACCGCTTGACGCTCGGATCCAGCGATGGGCCTTTCGGCACGGCCCACGACTTCAACACGCCATCGACTTCGAGACGGAAGTCGTAATGAAGTTGCGTGGCGCGATGTTTCTGGATCACAAACATGCGGCCGGTGCGCGTGCGCTTCTTCTTTGGACCAGGCTCCGGCGTCTTGTCGAAACTGCGCTTCTTTTTGTATTCAGTTAGACCCACTGACTTCGAATAATTCCGTTTGGATTGGATCCAAGCCCAGCGCCTGACGGACGCGCGCAAAACTGCGGCGGTGAATCGGCAGCGCGCCCAGCGATTTCAGCGCCTCGCAATGTTCGGGGGTTGGGTAACCTTTGTGTGAGGCGAGACCGTATCCGGAGTAGAGACGATCCATTTCGAGCATGTGTGCGTCGCGCGTTGTCTTTGCGAGTATCGATGCGGCGGCGATACTCGCTGAGAGGGCGTCGCCGCGAATGATGCCGCGTTGGGGTGTTTCGCAATGGGGAATCTTGCGTGCGTCGACGAGGATGAAATCGGGTTTCG
>JAICGQ010000327.1 GCA_025923035.1 Pyrinomonadaceae bacterium
CGCGTCGCAGACCTTCATCGAGATTTGAACGGGACGCCAGCTTCACTGCTTCCTTCGCGAGTTGCAACGCGATCGGACTCTTCTCCGAGATGCGTTGCGCGATCTCCATCGTCTTCGTTAGCAGTTGGTCCGCGGGAACGACGTGATTCACCAAACCGATCGCGTACGCAGTTTTCGCGTCGATGATCTCGCCGCCGAGAATCAGCTCCATCGCTTTTCCTTCGCCGACGAGTCGCGTCAAACGCTGCGTGCCGCCACCACCGGGAATGATGCCGAGATTGATCTCCGGCTGACCAAACGACGCCGTTTCACTGGCGATGCGAATGTCGCACGCGAGCGCCAGCTCACAACCACCGCCAAGACAATAACCATTGATCATCGCGATCACCGGCTTGGGAAACGTGTCGATCGCCGTGAACAACGACCGGGCCATCATCACATCGCGCTGGGTGATCGAGGTGCGACCGGCAAACTCCGCGATGTCGGCGCCTGCGATAAAGGCCTTGTCACCGGCGCCGGTAAACACGACGACGCCAACGGAAGTATCGTTCCGAAGTTCCTCGAGCAGGGCCGCGCCTTCTTCGCGCGTTTTGATGTTTAGGGCGTTTCTCTTTTCCGGACGATTGATCGTAATGAGGGCGACGCGCTCACGTTTTTCGAGCACGAGCGTCTCGTATGTTTGCGACATTGAAAGCTCCTGATTTGAAGTTCTAGATCCGTGTTTCTTTTAAGAAAACACGGATTCTATCACTCCTCAGGCTCGTCGCGCTTCTTCACGTAGATGTCGCCGCGCTGCGTCATGCCGGCTTTCTCAGCGAGTGTCGCAACTACAGACGCGAGGATCTCTTTGTTTTCGAGTTTAAAGCTGGTGACGCCCTGTACTTTCGAATCCGGATCGCTGTATTGCAGCGTCAGATAACGGACCTTCGTTTTGATGAATCGCGCGGGCACCGTGAAGATCACGGGGACAGCTTGCGCGACGGAGGCCGCTGCCGGTTGACGCTTTTGCGTATCGGCAAACGCGGAAGTGATCGCGTTGTAAGGTATGTGAATTTGTTTCGTGGTCTTCTTGTCTTTGAACAGCAGTCGCTCGTTTTGGTCATCAAACGTCAACGTGCCTTCCATCGTCTTTGTGTAACCGAAGACGCCGCCTTCATATTTGGCTTTGACCGTCGTTGGGGCGGTTGGCGGAGCGGGTGCTTTCTCGGAAGGCTCGATCGTTCGCGGCCGCTGCGCGAATGCGCTGGTGAACGTGAGTCCCAAGAGCAATGCAGTTAAAACGATTCGCATGAAATTTCTCCTTTACAATTCCGCTCCGGCTGCCCATTGCGGCACGCGATACAGAATCCACCAAAGCAAGAGTTGAACAACGAGTACGACGACGCCGACGATCGTGCTTACGTAACAGACGAAACGCGCTTCCTTCGCCTGCGCTGACCGGTACGATCGAACGACTCCGACCGTGCCGACTACTACCGCGCCCGGACAAAAGAGAATGCCGAGATACGGAACTAACGAGTAAGTTGCAAATGCGCGAGCAGTGCCGGTTAGGTCCACGGATTATCTCGCAAACGGCTTCACACGCTCGATCGACTCCTTCAAGTCTGCATCAGCAGGCGCTAAGGCCGAACCGCGCTGATACGCACCAAGCGCTTTCGCATACTGTTTACTCACTTCGTAAGCGTAACCAAGTTCCCGATATACGTTCACATCGTCAGGCGACTTCTTCGCCGCGGTTTCCAACGCGGCAATCGCTTTGGGAAATGCACCGGCGCGTGAATGTGCAATGCCGAGCAGATAGAACGTGACGCCGGACGCGTCCTGCGCGGCGGTCGCGCGTTCGAGTGCCGAGGCAGCTCGCGCAAACTGTTTCGATCCGATTAACGCCTGACCGAAGAGTGTCACCGCTTCAGCGTCAGTGCGGACCTTGATCAGACCTTCACCCGCGCGCACGGCGTTCAGATAATCCGCTTCGGCTTGTGCCGGATCGCTGTTCATCGCCGCACGACGCAGATATGCGGACGTCAACAACGTCCACGCGCCGCTCAGACGCGCGTCGTTGACCGTCGCGCGGTTCAACGAAGCGATTGCGCCGTCGAGATCGTTTTTCGCGAGGGCGATCTGGGCCAGGTAAAAGAGTGACAACGAATCTTTCGGATTGAGTTTGATGACGGCGTTGAAAGTCTTCTCCGCGTCAGCAGGCTTGCCGGTTTTGTATTCTGATATAGCGCGGTAATACAGCATCATCGCGTCGGGCTTGTCGGCATTGCGCGAAGTGGCTGCCACGAGGTACGGCAATGCTTCCGCGTATTTCTCGCCCAGGACGTACGCCTGTCCGAGCGCGCTCTCTGTGTTGGGATCTTCCTGCTTCGCAAGGCGCTGCAACTGGACAGCCTTTTCGAGATCCTTCGCGGCCTCAGCGTATTGCTTCAAATTCAGCTCAGCGAAACCGGCGATCTTCCACGCCTCCGGATCGTTTGGATACGTCGCGGTTAGCTGCTTCGCTTCCTTCGCGGCGGCTGCAAACTGTTTCTGTTCGAGCAAGAGATAGGCGTGTTTCGTGTCGGCCGTTCCGACCGTGTTGGCGACAGGCCTGACGGGCTGCACGTCCAGTAACGAATCGTTCGAACTCGTGCGGCGCGTGCCTGGCGTCGGTTGCGGTTCCGGCCGCAATAACGGATCCGACGCGGGCTTCTCGGCGCTCGCCGTCGATTTCGACGTCGACTTGGTGGCGCGTCTTGGTCTCGTGGATTGGGCCGCAACAACCGACGCGGCCAGCAAAAATACCGCTCCAACGCTAAAAAGTCGCTGAATAAGGATAGATCTCGTCATAGTTGTCAGATTGTATTCGGGAGAGGATAGGTTTGAAAGCTCAGACCGTTTCCGTGAACCTTCGGATGCGCGGGAGCTTGCGGAGTTTGCCCGGAAATCAAAGAGAAAAGATCAGATCAGCACGTCGCGGCGTACAAATTCCCAACAGCCAACCACCGCAGCGATTATGCCGCCGGCAACGCCGAGCACAATGGCCGTCGTTGCCCTGCCTTCGAGAAAGATGTTCATCGGCAGCAGCCACGGATAGTACTTGCCCACCGCAGCACTTGCGGCGAATAGCGCGAAGAACGTCCCGGCGATGCCGGTTCCGAGCGGGATCGGAAAGCCCGCCCAGCGCATACTGACCCACGTGTGAATCGCGATGATCAGCCACGATGCGAGCCACACGAGCGACGCGCTTTTCGCAATCGCACCGTATGGCGCCGGTCCCGAGTTGGCCAGTTCCGGTCGCAGGTACATTGCCGCGAAGCCGACGACGACGATCAATGCAGCCAGGATGAAGGTGCTGATGAATATCAGTCCCTGGGCCACGATCACCTTTGCGAAGTAGATGGAGTAGCGCGGTACCGGCAACGCGAAGATGTGTTTCCACTGACGATCGCTGTGCTCGATGCCGTTGAGCAGCGCCGTTACCAACGCGATCAGCAGCGGCATCATAAAGACGGCCCAGATCTGCAGCGAGCTCGTCTGGAGCGTCTCCCACAAATTGAAATCTGAAGCGAACCTCTTCGTTCGCCACGCGATGAAGAACTGCAGTGTGGCAACCAGAAACGGCAAGACAAAGATCACGCGGAACGCGAGCGTGCGTTTTAGTTTCAGTAACTCTGCGTGGAGCGCTCGAAGCAACGACATTTAAGCTGCCCTCCTGCCGGCGGACTGGTTGGTCGTGAGCGTGAGGAAGATGTCTTCGAGCGATGGTTGGGCCAGCGCGATGTGAAAAACTTCGAGACGATGTTCGACTAAGAGGTTGTTAATTCTGATCGCGTCGTCAGAGGTTTTAGCTCCGACGCTGAGCATGCCATCGACGCTGTGATGAACGTTCCAGCCGGCTTTCGTCAGGCAATCGATTGCGGAGTCGATCTGCTTCACACCAACGATCAGTTGCGTCTGTTGTTTGGTCTGCAATTCGGAAAGTGGCCCTTGAAACAAGAGCTCGCCTTCGTGAATGATGCCGATGTGACTCGCAATTTGTTCCACTTCGCTCAGCAAGTGACTCGACAGGAAAACAGTGACGCCAAACTCTTCCGGCAAGCGGCGAATCAGATCGCGCATCTCGTGAATGCCCGCCGGGTCGAGACCGTTTGTTGGTTCGTCGAGAATGAGGAGTTCGGGTTTGTTCAGCAGGGCGAGTGCGAGACCGAGTCGCTGTCGCATCCCGAGTGAATACTCGCGCACGCGACGATCGGCGTCCTTCGTGAGTTTCACGGTGTCGAGTGCGCCGTCGATCAGATTACGGTGAGCGCCAAGTAAGCGCCGAGTGACTTCGAGATTTTCACGTCCGGTCAGATGCGGATAAAGCGATGGTGATTCTACGAGCGCACCCACGCGTCGCATTAACGAAGCGCGGTTGCCGGCTACTGGGAGACCGAATAGTCGAACCTCGCCTGCGTGCGGACGGATCAGTCCGAGCAACATGCGAATGGCCGTGGTCTTTCCCGCGCCGTTTGGACCAAGAAACCCGTAAACACCCGCCGCCGAAACGGAGAGATTCAAATCGTCGACGGCGATGCGGGCGCCAAAACGGCGCGTCAATCCACGGGTTTCGATCAGGCTTTCCATCTCGCTTGTCTCCCGTGGATTAACGTACGGGAACTTGAACGATTAACACAAAGAAAGGGCGCGCGGTGTTACTTCGGCGTATGCGTTTACTTTTAGTCTTCTTGATTCTGGTTAGCTGGCAAACAGCGGCTGCTCAATCTGAAGCGGCCAAGGTCGAAGCGGTACTAAGCCGCGAAATGCGCGAACGAAGAATTCCAGGCGTGCAAGCTACCGTCGTGAAGAATGGCAAGATCGTCCTTTCCGTATCGTTGGGAACCGCAAATCTGCAACACTCCGTTCCCGTCACGAAACAAACTGTCTTCCCGATCTACTCGTGCACTAAAGCATTCACTGGCGTCGCGATCATGCAGTTAGTCGAGGACGGCAAACTCGATCTGTCAGCGCCGATTTCGCGCTATCTTGACGAGGTGCCCGAGTCGTGGCGACCGATCACCGTCAAACAACTGTTAACGCACGTTTCCGGTTTGCCAAACATCCTCCGACTGCTCGATCCAATCACGTACGGCATGCCGGCCGGCGTCACTGAAGAAGATCTGTGGCAGAAAACGAAATCGCTGCCGATGCTTTCCGCGACCGGTGAACGCTTCAGCTATAACCAGACAAACTACGCGCTGCTCGGAAAGATCATCGACAAACTGCGCGGCAAACCGTTTGCCGAAGTTTTCAAGAGCGACCAATTCCAGGTTGCCCGAATGCAACGCACCGGCTTTGGTGATTCACGCGATGTAATCCCAAACAAGACGCCGACTTATCGTTACGTCAACCGCATCGATGGTGAAAAGCTGGCCCAGGAACGACTCGTGATCGACTACGCCGAGTTTCCACCGTTTCGCCGGACCGCGTCGGGAATGAACAGCACGGCGGAAGATCTCGCTCGCTGGCTGATCGCTCTTCAACAAGGCAGGCTCCTCAAGACCAAATCCGCACTCGACACGCTGTGGCGCGCGGGCACTTTCAACGACGGTTCGCCGACGATGTGGGCCATCGGCTGGATGACCAAGCCGCGCCCGAAACATCGCGCGGTAGTGGCAACGGGCGGAAGCCGTGCGGCCTTCTTTGTCTATCCCGAAGACGATCTCGCGATCGTTGTACTGACTAATCTGTCGGGTACTTTTCCGGAGGAGTTCGTCGACGAGATCGCAGGGATTTACAACCCCGAGATCGCCCTTTCGGATCCTGTGACTGCGTTACGAATGGAGTTGCGGAAG
>JAICGQ010000328.1 GCA_025923035.1 Pyrinomonadaceae bacterium
ACGTCAACGGCACCCAAACATCCGCCGGCTCGCCTCCCGTAAAACTCGGATGCGGAAACTGAAAGACGGGCGGCATCACGCCAATTACCGTATAGCTTTCGTTATCGAGCGTGATGCTCTGATTGATGATGCCGCGATCTTCGGCGAAGCGCCGTCGCCAAAAACTGTCACTCAGCACGACGACACGATTGCGACCGCTTGTTTGCTCATCTTCAGTGAAGACTCTGCCCGCCGCGGCTTGCGCCTCCAGCATCGGAAACAGATTGGCGGTGACTGTCGCGCCGCGAATGCGTTCCGGTTCAGAACCGCTCGAGACGTTGAAGCTGTGATTTGTATAACCGGCGACTAAATCGAAGACTTGTCGTTGTTGCGAGTAGTCGTAAAACTCGGCCGCCTTGGCGGACAAACGTTGAATGTTGAGCGCGCGATAATTTCCCCAAACCATTTGCAGGCGATCGGAGTTTGGAAACGGCAACGGGCGCAGCAGGACTGCATTAACCACGCTGAAGATCGCGGTGCTCGCGCCGATGCCGAGGGCAAGCGTGATCACAACCACCGCAGCAAAGCCCGGTTGCTTGAAAAGACTTCTCAGTGCGTAGCGAAGATCTCTCAAAATATTTGGCCACGGATCTCCACGGATTTACACCGATCCGTGTTTATCCGTGTAAATCCGCGGCTAAGTTTTACTCGTACCTCAACGAGATCGTGGGTTCAACCTTTGTCGCCCTTCGTCCTGGCAGATAACACGCCAGCAGCGCCACTGCGACCAGGATTGCCGTGATGCCGCCAAACGTCGTTGCATCCGTCGGTTCAACGCCGAAAAGCATCGTGGCCATGTATCGCGTCACCCAAAACGCCAATCCCAATCCAATGGCGACGCCAATCAGCGCGAGCTTCATTCCGTGGCCCAGGTTCGAGCTTCTGCGCGTCGTCAGCCGTGCCTAATTTGACTCTCTTGCCAACCGGGTCTTCATCAGGCCATCGGCTGAGACCTGGCCAGTGACGACGCGATCTGCTTTGCCGGCCCCTGTGAGGTTATAGCTGGCGCGATTGTAGACGCCCATCTTTTCAAACGATTGGTTGTGGTTGCGCCAGTCAGTAAAGTTTGGATAGGAGATCGACATCTCATCGAGCACGGGACTCTTTTCGTTCACGCCGTAACGCACGTCTTGCCAAAGTGTTGATGACATATGTTCTCCTATGTCAGATTGGTCGTCTCACTCGTACCGCAGCGCGATCAAAGGATCGACTTTTGTTGCGCGGCGCGCGGGAATGTAGCACGCCAGCAGCGCGACGATCGTCAACACACCAGCGACAGCGATGAACGTCGTTGCATCGTTCGGCGTCACGCCAAACAACAAACCACGAATCAAACGCGTCAACGCAAACGCACCAATCAAACCTATCACCTCACCCGCAAGCGCCAGCATCATCCCTTGCCTCAGCACGAGCTTCAACACGTCGCCGGCCTGCGCGCCGAGCGCCATGCGAATCCCCATCTCCTGCGTGCGCTGCGTTACCGCATGCGACAACAGTCCATAAATACCAACCGCTGACAGCAGCATCGCCAATCCACCGAACAATCCCATCAGCAACATGTTCAGACGTCGCTGCGCGATGCTGTCGGCAACGACTTTCTCCAGCGTGCTGACGTTCGAGATCGGTTGATTCGGATCGATGGACCAGACGGCCCGCCGCACAGCGCCGGCGATCGAGAGCGGATCGGTCGTCGTGCGCACCAGAATCGTCATGTCATCCAACGGTGCTTGTGAAGCCGGAAGATAGTAAGCAGGCTCGGAAGGCGCGTCGAGCCCGGCGAGCTTAACATCGCGCACAATGCCGACTATCTCAAAAGAAGTCAGCTTCTGGTTGTCCCAAATCCTTCCGGGCGGCCCAGGCTTAATCCGTTGGCCCAGTGCGTTCTCGTTCGGAAAGTAGTGTTTGACGAACGACTCGTTCACAAGGGCAACGCCCGGATGATCGGCATCGTCAAGTGGTGTGAACTTTCGGCCCGCGGCAAGCTTCACGCCGACAGTGTCAAAATACTCTGGTCCAACCGGAATGAAGTTGGCCGATTGCGATCGGCTTTCTGCCGGGACGACCCTGCCTTCAATCTGAAATGAGTCGAGCCAGTTCGATGCGAGCGGGTGATCGTAAGCGACGGTCGCGCTTCTGACGCCGGGCACGGCAGAGAGGCGTTCCAGTAGTTGCTTGTGAAAGTTGTTGATCTGATCCGGTGTCGAATACTTCGATACCGGAAGCGTCAGTCCAGCCGTTAAGACCCTTTCCGACTGAAACCCCGGATCGACGCGTTGCAGTAACCAGAAACTCTTAACGAGCAGTCCTGCGCCGATCACGAGCATGACTGCGATACTCACTTGAAACACAACCAACAACTGCCGGAACCGAAGGCGGCTCGCGCCTGGTCCTGAAGTGCGGCCACTCTGTTCGAGCGCCGTCTGCAGATCGGGTTTCGAAGCGTGCCATGCCGGTATCAAACCGAAAATCAAACAGGTGCCGAGCGCAATCAATATCGTGAATCCGAGCACTCGTAAATCGATACTGACTTGAGCAAGACGTGGAACTCCCGCCGGAACAAACTGCAGCAGGACTTTAATTCCCAAACCCGCGAGCGCAATGCCGGCAGCAGTTCCCAACAATGAAAGCAACAATCCTTCGAGAAAGAACTGTCGCACCAGCCGTGCGCGACCCGCGCCCAGTGCCGCGCGGATCGCGATCTCCTTGCTGCGGCCCGCGTGCTGGGCCAACAACAAGCCCGCGACATTCGCGCACGCAATCAACAGCACGAGCGCAACCGCACCCAGCAGTGTGTAGAGCGCCGGCCTTACATTGCCAACCACTTCGTTCATGAAGGGGCTGACAATAATTCCCTCACCACGGTTCGCGGCATGCTCTTGTTCAAGGCGAGCGGCGATCGTGCTCATTTCCGTGGACGCTTGCTCGATCGAGATACCCGGCTTAAGCCGTGCGAGAACGCCGAGCACGTGCGCGGATCGCGCGGCGGCCCACTCGGCCGTGAACGACATTGGCGTCAGGAAGTCCTGTTGGTCTTCATCAAAGGTGATGTTTCCGTTAGTCATGGGCCTTACGGGATAAATCCCGGGAGGCATGACGCCGGCCACCGTGTAGCTCGCGCCGTTGAGAGTGACGTTGCGGTTGATGATGCTCGTATCGCCACCGTAACGACGTTGCCAAAGACCATGGCCCAAAATGACGACTTGTCCTTTGCCGGGTTCGTGCTCTTCCGGTGCAAACGAGCGGCCGAGAAACGGCTCAACACCGACGACTGCAAAATATCCTGAGCTGACCCTCGCGCCCAGCAACTGCTCAGGTTCGCCGTCGCCGGTGACCGTCATCGCAGAGCCGCCAAACGCAACGACGTCTTCGAAAACTGTGTTCTGCTTTTTCCAGTCGAAGAAGTTTGCGGGCGACGCGCGCCAGCGGCCGTGTGTAGGCACGTTCTCCCAAAGAGAGACGAGACGATCGGGTTCTCTGTAAGGGAGCGGGTTGAGCAACACAGCGTTCACCACACTGAAGATCGCGGTGTTCGCACCGATGCCTAACGCGAGCGTGATCACAGCGATCGCGGTCACGCCCGGGTGCTTGAAGAGCATTCGCAGGCCGTAATTCAAGTCTTGCCAGAGTGTGTTCATCGTCATCTCCGTATCCACAGATTACGCAGATTATTTCTGCGTAATCTGTGGATGGTTTTACTCGTAGCGCAGTGCGACGAGGGGATCAACCTTCGTCGCGCGTCGCGCTGGAATGTAACAAGCCAGCAACGCAACACCCGCGAGCAGCAACGGCACCGTCACAAAGGTCAACGGATCAACAGCCTTCACTCCAAAAAGCAGCGAACTCATCAGCCGCGTCAGCGCCAGCGCCGCGGCGATACCAATCCCGACGCCGAGCAGCGTGAGTCCCATTCCCTTTCGCAACACGAGAAACAAGATATTGCGCGTGCTTGCACCCAGCGCCAGACGCACGCCGATCTCACTCGTGTGTTGCGTGACGAAGTACGCCAGCACACCGTAAATACCAAGCGACGCGAGCAACAGCGCGAGCGCGGCAAACGCCACCAGCATGATCATTCCCATGCGGCGCTCCGAAGCTTCCGTCCCCAGCAACTCCGCCATCGTCGCTACGTTTGAAATCGGCTGATCCGGATCGACTTCGCGAATGATCTGTCGCACTGAACCAACGAGGTTCGACGTGTCGCCCGAGGTGCGAATCGCAAGGTCGCGCGGAATAAACCAGGGCCAATCCGTGATCTGCTGGTAAGGAAAATACATCTCCGCCTTTACCGGAGCGTCGAGTCCCATCTGACGGACATCCGCCACGATCCCGACGATCTCTTTCCACTGTTTTCCCGGCTCGTCAGGATCGCCGATCTTTAAACGGCGTCCGAGCGCGTTCTCGCCCGGCCAATACTGCCGCGCCATCGTCTCGTTGATGATCACCACCGGCATCGATTGCTCGTTGTCGCGATTATCGAAGTATCTTCCAGCGCGCAGCGGAACGTTCATCGTCTTCAGATAACCGGCACTGACCTGGCGATGATTTGCGTCGTAGGCCATTCCCGCAATCGGCGACTTGATCCCTTCCGGAAGAAAGCCGCTGGTTCCGCCCTTCCACGAAAGCGGGACCGAGGTGCTGTAACCCGCTGAAACTACTCCGGGCAGATGCTCGACGCGTTCGAGCACTTGCCGGTAGAAGTTGTTGCGTTGTTGTGGCTCCTTATATTTCTCGCGCGGCAGCACGGTCCGCATCGTCAAAACTTTTTCAGGCTCGAGCACTGAATACTGGCCGAAGATCTGAAACAACGTTTGGATCAGCAGGCCCGCACCGATCAGCAGCACCAGTGAAAGCGCGACTTCAAAAACGATCATCGTGCTGCGCAAGCGGCCGGTCGACGTCATGCGTGTGCTGCTTTGTTTCAAAGCTTCATTCAGATCAACTTTGGCGGCTTGCAGCGCGGGAACCAGGCCGAAGATGATTCCGGTGACGATCGAAATCAGGATCGTGAATAAAAGGATGCTCGTATCGAGCTTCAAACTCGTCGCGAGGCTCATCTCTTCGGGAACGAGTCCCTGTAGAAACGTAAAGCTCCAGTAAGCCAGCACGGTTCCGAGCACGCCCGCCACCAGCGAGAGCAGCAAACTTTCAGTCAGTAGTTGTCTGACTACTGCCGGACGCCCTGCCCCGAGCGCCATGCGTAATGCGATCTCCCTGCGACGACCGACAGCACGAGCTAAAAGAAGTCCGGCAACATTCGCGCATGCGATCAGCAGTACAAAAGCAACTGCAACCAGCAGGACCACGAGCGAACCACGAGCATCGCCGGCGATCTGATCGCGCATCGGCATGACGACCGCGCCGAGTTTTCCATCGAAGGTTTCGCCCGGATGGTCCGTCGCGATACGTCGCATTATGGCGGTCATGTCGGCCCGGGCTTGTGACAACGTAACGCCGGGCTCTAAACGCGCGACAACATTCAGGTAGTGTCCACCACGATTCGCAAGCTGTTCCTGGTCCAGCGCCAAAGGAACCCACAAACGAACTTCGCTTTCGAGAAATTGAAAATTGGCGGGCATCACGCCGACGACCGAATGCTTCTCTCCGTTTAGCTGAATGTCGCGATTGAGGATGCGGGTGTCGCCGCCGTAGCGAGATTGCCAAAG
>JAICGQ010000329.1 GCA_025923035.1 Pyrinomonadaceae bacterium
TCGTTGAAAAGTCGTTGAGGACTGATGTAAATCAGCAGGTCCGCGTCAGGGAGATTCGCCAGTTGGGTGGACGCAGACTGGGCGAAAGCGGCCGGAGCCAAGCTGAGAACCGCGATGAGCAACAGCAGAATTGAGGGTTTTCGTTTCAAAATCGGGACCTCCATGGGTAAAAAGATAATCTGTGGGCGCGAGCGCCTTAAACCTGGGTGTAGCGGAAACACGAGGAATCGTGGTCGTTGACCAGTCCAACTGCCTGCATGAAAGAATAACAGATCGTCGAGCCGACGAATTTAAAACCGCGCTGCGAAAGCTCCTTGCTTAATGCATCCGAAAGCTCAGTACGTGCTGGCACAGGCTGCCCGCGCTTTCGCCGCAGCGGTTTTCCATCGACAAAGCGCCACACGTACGAATCGAAACTGCCGAACTCGCGCGCCACGGCGAGAAACGCCTGAGCGTTCGTGATGGCGGAGTTGATCTTGAGCCGGTTTCGGATGATCCCGGCGTTGTTCATGAGCGCTTCAATCTTGCGGTCATTGTATTTGGCGATCTTCGCGGGATTGAAACCGTCCAAAGCAGCACGATAGTTGTCGCGCTTGTTCAGGATAGTTTCCCAACTCAGACCCGCCTGCGCTCCTTCAAGCACCAGAAACTCGAACAACCGAGTGTCATCGTGAAGTGGAACGCCCCATTCCTTGTCGTGGTATTCGATAGATAGTGGCGTCCGGGCCCAGGCGCAACGCTTTGTCATCGGCCCAGCTTACACGTATCCGACGAAATCTCAAGCGATTCTTCCGATGAGACATTTCACGACGGTGACGAGTTCGGTTATTTCGACGGGCTTCGCGACGTGCGTGTTGTAGCCCGCGGCAATCGCGCTGATGCGGTCCTGCGTGCGGGCGTAAGCGGTCAGGGCAATCGCGGGAATGCGATCACCCTCATCGGCTTCGTGGTCCCGCACCTGCTTGATTAAGTTGTAACCATCGGCGCCAGCCATGGCGATGTCGCTGATCAGGAGATCGAAGGTTTCGTTCTTGAGCAACTCCAGCGCTTCGGCGGCCGAGCCGACGCCTCGCACCTTCGCGCCATGCTCGGCGAGATCGATCGTGATCAGATCCAGCGCGTCGAGATCGTCTTCGACGACCAGAATACGAACCCCAGCGAGATCGACCTCGGTATGGATATCTTCAGACGCGCTCTCGGCCGTTGCCTCGAGCTTCAATTTGGCGGTGGGCAACGGAAGTTTGACTGTGAACACGGCGCCGGGTCGCAAATCCAGGTTCTCAGCACTGATCGTGCCACCATGCAGCTCAACAAGGTGACGCACGATGGCCAAACCAAGTCCCAGCCCCTGGTGTGTGCGCGTGGTGGAGCCGTCTTCCTGGCGAAATCGTTCAAACACGTGCGGGAGAAACTCGGGTCCGATGCCTGGTCCGGTGTCGATGATCTCGATTGCGACGTACGTATTGTCCTGCATTACGCGGACTGCGACCGTGCCGCCGACGGGCGTAAACTTCGACGCGTTTGAAAGCAGGTTCCAAATCACCTGCTGTAACCGATCGGCGTCTCCGGCAATGACTTTCAGTTCCTGCTGATAACTTTCCTCGACGCTAATGTCTTTCGCCTCCAAAGCTGGGCGAACTGCATCCAGCGCGGCTTTTATAACTGCGACCAGATTGACCGGCGCGAGTTGGAGTTGAAGTTTGCCGGTGATGACACGCGACACGTCGAGAATGTCTTCGATGATCTGCTTCTGCGCCCACGCGTTTCTCTCGATCACTTCCATCGCGTGTAGCGAGCTTTCCACGTCCAACCGGCCGGTCTTCAACATACGCGACCAGCCAATCACAGCGTTCAGCGGCGTGCGCAACTCGTGAGAGAGCGTCGCGAGAAACTCGTCTTTCAAACGGTTCGCTTTTTCCGCATCGGTACGCGCAGCGCGTTCGCGCACCAGCAGGTGGGCCAACTTTTCTTCCGCGCGTTTACGTTCGTGAAACTGCCCGATCTGGAACCCGACACTGGCGATCATGTCGTTCAGATCCTGATCGGGCTGGCGGATTTGCTGACTGAAAAACTCCATCACGCCCACCACTTCGTCGCCCAGAAGAATCGGAAAACCAAACGCGCCGCGCAGTCCTGCCTGGGCCGCGAACGGCGCGCGCATGAAGTCTGCTTCCTCCGTCACGTCACGAATCCACGCCAGCTTCCCGGTCTTCCAGATCCGTCCGGGCAGGCCGACCCCTCGCGTAAAAGTTCGCTTTCGCGACACGCTCTCGAAACCGTCAAGATCGAGCGATGGACCATGCCAGAAATCAACGCAGCGCAACGAATCGCCTTTATTGTCGACCGCCCACAGCACGCCCACCTGCCACCCAAAACTCTCGCAAACCGTTTCCAGAATCTCATGCGTGCCTTCGACGAAATCGATCGAGCGCGAAAGTATTCGCGTGATCGCGTACTGCAAGGCCAGCCTTTGCTCCGTGCGACGGCGCGCGTTGATCTCACGCGCGCGCGAAGTGATGTCGCGTTTGATACCGACGTAACAGAGTGGTTCGCCGAGTCCGCTGCGCATGACGAACATCGTCAGCTCGACATTCAATTCTTCGCCGCTCTTCGTACGGCACATGACTTCACCCGAGTATTCGCCACGGTTGGTGAGTTGACGAATGACTTCGGCGAAAGTGTCTGCGCCTAGATCGAGTGCCGGTGTTTGGCCTTCGAGGTCGTCGTCGGAGTAGCCCAACAAGGTGAAATGCGCGCCATTTTGCTGGAGATAGACAACGTTCGGGTCGAAGATGGCGATAGCTTCGCGCGAATGCGCGAAGATCTCACGATAGAGATCGGCGCCCAGTTCTACTGGTCGCGCAGCCGGTTGTCCCTGGACATCTGCGGACGACATAACACAGTTTTAGAGGGGAAACTTGCAGGGGTGACCTGATTCTAACACGGGCCACGGATCAGGAGCGTATCTGGACGGGCCCGCCCGAACGGATGGATTCGTAGACAGCATTGGCGATCTCGACCGACATCAACCCGTCGAACGCGGTGACAAGCGGCGGTGTGCCGTTAACAATCGAATCGACAAACGCGCGATCCTCCTGAACGTAGCCCCATTTCTCTTCGCGCGGCGTTTGCTGCATCGACTCCGAACTGAAATGCCCTTCCAGACTGCTGCTCCAAACGAGGGTTTCCATCTCGCGCGTCACCAGCGTCGCGTGATGACAAAACACCTCGACGCGTTCGAACGGAAACAACCAACTGGCGTCGGCGGCCGTGGCGAGCGTCGCGTGCATGCCGTTCTTGAATTTGAGCAAGACTGAGAAGTCGTCGATCTCCTGGTACTGATGACTCGATCCGATCGCGTGCAGCGTTTCGATCTCGCCGAACAGGAAACGCATCATGTCAAACATGTGAATCGGCGTTTCGTAGAGAAAGCCGCCGGTGACTTTCGGGTCGCCGGTCCATTCGGGTTTCAGCAACTCGCCGCGATTCATCTTCACGTGCGCCGAATGCGGTTCATGCGTTTCGTTGAGCAAGCGTTTCAAGGTTGCGTAGACGGGAGCGAAGCGACGGTTGTGTCCGACCTGGAAAACTGCGTTGCTGCTTTGCGTCTTTTGGTAGACGACACCGGCGTCGTCGATCGTGGTGGCGAGTGGCTTCTCGCAGAAGACGTGTTTGCCGGCGTCGATGGCTGCGAGTGCGAGCGGGACGTGACGCGTGTTGGGTGTCGTGATGAACACTGCGTCAGAACGCGCGATGACTTCGTCGGGCGTTGCGGCGACAGCCGCGTCGTGCGCACGCGCGAGTTGTTGCGCGCGATCCTCGACGAGATCATGAACTGTAGAAACTCGAACGCGCTCGTCGCGCGCGAGAATGCCTGCGTGAATTCCGCCAATGAAGCCTGAACCAATTATCCCGATTTTAATCGTCATGCGTTTACTATTGTTCCTGCGGCAACCTTGGCGTCGAGCGCTAATTGAAACGGATCGCGTTCCCAATATTCGGGGCGAAAGATCTCGACGCTCGCAACGTCGTCGTAACCGATATCGCGAAACGCGCGTATCATCTCGCGTAACGGAAGTATTCCGAGACCGGGAAGCAGTCGATGCCGGTCCTCGAGCTGTTCGCGCGGCAGGTCCTCAGCGTCGTTGATGTGAAAGATGTAGATCGATTGCGGATCGAGCTTCTCGATCATTCTGACGTTCGATCCGCCGGCGTAGAAGTGAAAACTATCGATCACCAGACCAAGGTTGTCGCGTGCTGCGGTGTGTACGATCTCGTCGGCGAGATCGAGCGTCTGCACGCTGCAATCCGGTTGGCCCAGGAACTCGAACGCCAAAGCGACGCCATGTTCCGCCGCGATATCGCAAAGTTCAGTCAGGACGTGAACTGATTCTTCGACGACGCGCGCGTGTGCGTCGACCTCACCCGGCGGCAATCGTCCAGGCACCACGACGATGTACGGGCACTCAATCTCCGCCGCGATCTTGCTCCAGTCGCGACACTGTTGCTTGATCCGTTCGTAGGCTTCAGCGTCGCGAAAGGTGACGTGCTCGATCGAGTTGATGCTCAACGGCGGCACGCCTGCTTCGGCGAACAGTTTCTTCAGATCCGCGGTCGATTTGTCCCGGATTTTAGCCGCCCAAATCTCGACGTAATCGAAGCCCGCAGCCTTCGCTGCTGCCAGATCAGTTTCCAAACTGGCGCGCATTGTGGTGGCGCCATTCAACGCTAGTTTCATAGGTTTTTGCAGGATAGCACGGATCGATCCGAAGCGGTCGCCGCGGGTTTGACTTGCCGGTTCGTTAGTTGTAAAAGCGTGCTGGCTTCCAAACAACAAGGAGAATAAATATGGCTTTACGACTTGGCGACATAGCACCCGATTTTCAAGCAGACACCACCGATGGCCCCATTAGTTTTCATGAGTGGATTGGCGACAGTTGGGCCGTTCTGTTCTCACACCCCAAAGACTTTACTCCCGTGTGCACAACCGAACTCGGTTACGTGGCGCGCTGCAAGCCCGACTTCGAAAAGCGAGGCGTCAAAGTGATTGGCCTTAGCGTTGACGCGACCGATTCGCACAAGCGATGGGCGGAAGACATCAAGGAAACGCAGGGCACCGCGCTCAATTTTCCGGTGATTGCGGATCCGGACCACAAGATCGCCGAACTCTACGACATGATCCATCCGGAGATCAGCGACGTCTTTACCGTCCGCTCGGTCTTCGTCATTGGCCCAGACAAGAAGATCAAACTGATGATTACGTATCCGGCGAGCACCGGACGCAATTTCGACGAGATTCTGCGCGTGATCGATTCGTTGCAGTTGACCGCGAAGTACAGCGTCGCGACGCCGGTTAACTGGAAAGACGGCGACGACGTGATCATCGTTCCGTCGCTTTCCGATGAAGCTGCGAAAGAGAAGTTCCCGGGCGGTTGGAGAGCGCCGAAGCCTTACTTGCGCATCACGCCGCAGCCGAACAAGCCGGCGGCAGGTTCGGACGCGGCCGCAAAGAGCGCGACCTAAGATCGCGTTTATGGTTTATATGGCTTTGCACGAAAAGTCGGTTCGTTAGCGGCCCTGGTCTCTCTGCGATCTCTGTGTATCTCTGATGTTATGAAGCAAGCGGGTGCCGCTTTCGTTTACCCGCGAATGGTTTAGACTCGCGGTTGACATGAAACTGAAAGGAGACACCCGCTATGAA
>JAICGQ010000330.1 GCA_025923035.1 Pyrinomonadaceae bacterium
CGCGGTCCGCACGGACCATGATGTTTTCCGGTTTGATGTCGCGATGCACGATGCCCGCTTCGTGCGCAGCTAGCAGGGCGTTCGCGACTTTGATTGCAATCTGCAGCGCTTCAGAGATCGTCAGTGGTCCATGCGACAGAAGCTGCCGCAACGTCTCACCGTCGATAAACTCGATCGCGATGTAGTGGAGGTGGTCGATCTGCCCGATTTCGTAGACCGTGACGATGTTCGGATGATTGAGCGCCGAGGCGGCGCGAGCTTCGAGTTGAAAACGACGAACTCTTTCCGCGTCTTTAGTGAAAGCGGTGGGCAGCGCCTTGAGCACGACTTTGCGGCCGAGCCGCGTGTCTTCGGCGAGATAGATGTCGCCCATCCCTCCGGCGGCGAGTCGATTCACGACTTCGTAAGGACCGATCGCATAGCCGGGGATCAGATCGCTTCCGGTGAGTGACTCCGCCATCACCGCAAACGCCGGCGATTCGATAAACTCGCCCGCCCGCGCGTGTGAGTCAATCAGCGCTTCGACTTCGCCGCGCAACACGGGATCGCCGGCGCACGCTTCGTCGAGAAATGTGCTACGCGCGAGAGGATCGCGTTCTATTGCTGACTCGAGTAGAGCCTTGATCTGCTGCCACCGTTCGGGAGTCATTTTGCCAATTCACGATAGAGCCACGCTTTTGCGGTGCTCCATTCTCGTTTGATCGTCACCGGAGAAACCTGCAGCACCTCTGCTGCCTCCTCGACTGTTAGACCACCAAAGAAACGGAGCTCGACGATCCGGCTCTGGCGAGGATCGATCACAGCCAGTTGCTTCAGGGCTTCATCCAAAGCAATGACCTCCGATGCTTTCTGTTGTGACACGACCAGCGCCTCGTCCAGTTCCAGATTACGTGCGCCGCCACCGCGCTTGACGGACGCATGACTGCGCGCGTGGTCCACCAGGATGGTCCGCATCACCTGCGCGGCGAGACCAAAGAAATGAGCGCGGTTCTGCCATTGCAGGTTCTTGCGGTTCACGAGTCGCAGAAACGCCTCGTTCACCAGGGCGGTCGTTTGCAACGTGTGGCCTGCCCGCTCGCGACTCATGTAACGATGGGCCAACCGGCGCAGTTCCGCATCGATCAGCGGCATCAGTTTGTCGAGGGCTGACGGATCGCCGTTGCTCCAGTCGATGAGCAACTGTGTGACCTGATGTGTTTGGGCTTCAGTCATCTTCCTATCTGAATACGCGCAGGCGAATTCTATCCCAGGCTGTCCGAGGCTCAAAAAATTTTACGCCTGGAAATGAGCCGCTTGGGGGACGGTTCTCGCTTACATGGTTGGCCAGGGAGGAGCAGGACATGACGAGGTACGTTTTTATCGAATCTCGCGATCCGTTTGAATCGCGTGACACACGGTTCGTCGAAGAAACTGCGGTAGCGGTGAAAGAACGCGGGCACCACGTCACGGTGTTTCTGGTGCAGAACGGCGTGCTCGCCGCGCGCAAGAGCACCGGCCGCTTGCGTAGTCTCGCGGAAGCGGGCGTAACGGTGCTCGCCGATGATTTTTCGTTGCGCGAACGAGGCATCAAGTCCGACGAACTCGCGCCGCATATTCGCGAATCAGGAATCGACGCGCTGGTTGACGCAATCGTCCAGAAGAACACTAAAGCGCTTTGGCACTAAGTTCGTGTTGCTGATTAGGAGACACAGTTATGAACGAGCGACGACTAACACTCGCACTGATGGATCCGCCTTATGAGTCCGCCAACTCGACCACCGCCCTGCGAATCATCACCGCGGCTCTTGAAAAAGGCATCGACGTTAACGTGTTCGCTTATGAAGGCGCTGTTTGTTTGCCGTTGCAGGACCAGGCGCCACACGCGAATCCCGTCAAAGGCACCACGGTCGAGGAAGAACAACATCCGACGACAAAAGCGTTCGTCAGTTCGCTATTGGCGATGGGCCAGGGCAAACCGTTGCTGACGTGGGTGAATTGCGGACTATGTGTAGACGAGCGCGGCGCAGCGAACGTCGTCGCAGGAGTCAAGCGTGGCAGTCCCGCTGACTTCTTTAAGATGGCAAGCGACTCGACCAACACTCTGGTTATTCCAACCAGATGATCCAGGAGGTTCCGATGCGGATTCTGAACATTGTCGAAACGGCTTATCGCGCGACGCTCGAAGAGCAGGACGATACGATTCTTTGGCTGAGTGGCGCGTTGAAGAACTCGGGCGCCGATCTTGGCGTGATGCTGAGAGCAAACGCGGTGAACTATCTTGTGCCGCAGGAATGTCCGCGCGTCAAGATTGGGACCACCGCGATCGAGCATCCGGCTCGGCCCAACGAAGACATCAAACGGTTACTCGATAAAGGTGTGTCGGTTTTCGCGGTGCGTGACGATCTCGAGGAGCGTGGTTTGGATTTGTCACCCTGCTTGCCGGGAGTGAAACTGATCCGGCGAAACGATGTGGCGCTGTTGTTGGACGACTACAATCAGGTGTGGCACTGGTGAGTACCGTCGTTCACTCGGCACGACGCACGCCGACCTCATCGAGGTGTCGCAACAGATCCGCCGGATCGTTGTAAACGCGGTAAGCGCCCGCGCGCTCCAACTCCTCTCGACCATATCCGCCTGACAGCAATCCAACGCCGAGCGCACGCGCGCGTCGCGCCGCGAGCAGATCCCAGATGCTGTCGCCGACTACCACCGAATCGCTAATTTCAACGCCGAGTTTTACAGCCGCCGCGAGGAAGAGATCCGGATCGGGTTTCGCGTGGCGTACGAGGTCGCGCGTGATCACCGGAACGTCTTCGCTTAAGCCGAGCAGGCGAAGCGATAGACTCGCGCTTTCCATTCGGCCGCTCGTAGCGATGGCCCAGGGCACGCCTGACTCTGTGAGATACGCGAGCAGTTCTTCCGCGCCCGGCAATGGCCGCACCTGCGACGCGTAGCGTTTGAACGCCTCACCGTGAATCTGTTGTAGTCGCTCTGCTTCTTCAATCGAGACGGTATGTCCCGTCTCGCGCAGCAGCGCGTTGATGAACAGTCCGCCACTCATGCCGATCTGACGGTGAATACGCCACACGGCCAGACGGATCCCGCCAGACTCGAGAGCCTCGCGCCACGCGAGTACGTGTTGATAAACGCTGTCGACGAGCGTTCCGTCGAGATCGAACAGGAATGCTGTTCGACCGGGTGACGACGTGTCGCGGCGCGCTGTGTTGCTTTCGCTCATTTCGCCTCGCTGGTAGTTTTCCGAAACTCAGGTACATGCTAACGTGGAGGCTGCAAAGTATCCAAAACGAGAGGAATGGCCCGGCGATGAAGAGTTCAAGAATGTTATCTCTGGTTGCGCTCTGCGTTGTTTTGCTTACTGCTGTCAGTTCCGTTTCCAGATCGCAGGCTGGAGCAGCGGACAAGATCCTGTTCGACGATTTTAGTTACGCGAACAACGCTGCAATGAAAAGCAACGGCTGGATCCTTCGCACCGAACCGGGTTGGCCGGGCGTGCCGGGAGCGACGTGGTCGGAGGATGGCGTGACGCTGCACAAAGAGTCGCGTCAGACGATTGTGCGCATGACCTCATCGACTGACGGCACTGGGCCAAACACGCGGCAGACGCAGATCTGTCACCAGCGAAAGTATTTGGAAGGGACGTATGCCGCGCGCGTTCGTTTCACTGATGCTCCGGTTTCTGGTCCGGGTGGCGATCAGCTCGTCGAAAGTTTTTACAGCATCAGTCCGTTGAAGGCGCCGATGGACCTCGACTACAGCGAACTCGATTTTGAGTACTTGCCGAATGGCGGCTGGGGCATTGCTGGTCCAACTCTGTACGCGACGACTTGGGAAACTTTCAGTCCGGAACCTAATTGGAAGAAAGACAACGTGTTTAAGACGACGGGTGGGAGCCAGGCTGGTTGGCACACACTCGTGAAGCAGGTGATGAATCAGAAAGTGACCTATTACGTTGACGGGAAGTTATTTGCTGAACATGGTGGAGAGTACTATCCGGAAGACACGATGTCGATCAACTTCAATCTCTGGTTCATTCGCGACGGACTGATCAAATCAAGCGAGCGACGCACGTACCAGGAAGATATCGATTGGGTGTTTCACCAGGCGGGAGTCGCGCTCACGCCACAACAGGTCGAGGCGGCGGTTGCGAATTTCAGGAAGCGGTCGGTCAAGTTCCAGGACAGCGTGCCGGCGAAGGTGCCGGCACTGAACAGTCCCTGCAATTTTTGATTTTTGATCTATGTCTATTTTGGGGCGTCCTTAGCGGCGCCCTTTTCCGCGCCGCCCGCTTCTTTCTTATGTCGTAGCCACTCGTCGATGCTTTCGCGAATGAACTCACCCATGTCCTCAAACTCGCGGGCCGACTTCTCCCAAAACTCTTTGAACTTCTGCTTCTGCGGATCGAAAACGAAATCGAACCCGCCGCGTCCAAATCCTCTTGCTGGACCAAGTTCATCTTCGTAATAGGCGGCCAGTTGACGCGAGGCCATCGCGACCACCGTTAGCGAACTGGGTGATGGCAGTTGGTCGAAGACAACGCCGACACCGGGGTCCATCTCTTTGAGTCGCGTCAACACGCGATTGTACTGGTCAGTGCAAAAAGCAGCCGCGTCCTCTTTACCGCCGGTCCACTCCGATTGCAGCGCCATGCGTCCCGTGCGGCGCAGCACGTTGATCAACTTAACTAACTCTTTCTCTCGTTCCATACACACTCCTTCAACCGCAGCTCACGATCTGTTAACGACCAATCGATGGGAACCACCGATCGATGGATTACCATTTGATTGGGATGGGCACGCATTTGATACGCGGCTTTCGTGGGCGACAGCCGATGTAATACGCACGGCCAAAACCGCGAATCGATTCCGGCTCGTCGGCTTCGAAGTAGGCGAGCAACTCGCGCGTGGCCATGCGGATGACTTCCGGCGAGGCTGTGTCGTTCAATGGAGTGAACAACGGTTTGACGGAAGGTTCGAGTTCTGAGAGTCGAGCGAGGACGCGATTGTATTGCGCCACGCAGAACTGCGTTGCATCGGGTCCGGGCTTGGTCCACGCCGCATACCCCGCCGCCCGTGCGATTCGTCGCAGCACGTTGAGCAGTTTCACTGTTTCTTGTTCCATGTAGATCTCCTAAGTTCTTACTTCAATTGCGCTCAATCCGCGGTTTCCAACTGCGTTCGCAATAACTTCTTCCCCTGATGAATCCGCCACTTGACCGTCGACAACGGCACGCCCATGAACGCCGCGATTCGCTTCAACGGCATCTCATCGAGGAAGTGCAACCGCAACGGCATCGCATAATCAGCAGAAAGACTGTCGAGCGCCTTGATCATCGCTTCATCTCGCTCCTGGTCTTGCGCGTTCGTCGACGCGCCTGAAGCAGTGGTTAGCGCCGGTCTCGCCAGCGCGTCAATTTTCTCGATCAACGCTTCATCTAAGGCGACTCGTTTACGGACGTGCTTGTCTTCACTCTTACTAAACCGCAGCGCCCGGTTGCGCGTAATCGCCGACAGCCATGCCGCAAACCTGCGCGGCTCCTCAATACCGGGCAGTGCTTTGAACGCGAGTAGCAGCGCATCCTGCGCCACATCTTCCGCATCATCGCTCCCGACAATCGAGCGCGCCAACCTCACCACGGCGGGCCTATATCTGAGGACAAGCAGCTCAAAC
>JAICGQ010000331.1 GCA_025923035.1 Pyrinomonadaceae bacterium
CGGATGCGTGCTTCGAGATCGATAAACTCTTCGGTGACGTCCTGCCCGGCGACGGCTTCTTCGCGAAGAGTTTCGGCTAGGCCGCGGATCTGGTCCAGTGCCGAGCCAAACCGCTCCGACGGGACACGCACGACGAGCTTGATGTCGAGAGTTCGTCTGGCCGGATCTTGGCTCTCGCGTTGCTTGGCCTCGGAAGTGACTACAAAACCACCGTGCGCTTCGGCGATCGTCGTGACTTCGTGTTGCGTGTCGGTGGTCGAAGTGACCTCCATGGTGAGATTCGCGTTGCGGATGATCTTGCGGTCGGCGGCTTCTGCGGAGGCAGCAGCCGTATCGGCCTCGTTCAGCGAGACCTTTTGAAACTCCGCGTTTGGTAAAGGAACCTGTGATTCGGCCGATGTGGTTGTCACGCCCTGCTCAGCCGAAGCTACGGTTCTCCCCTGAGAAACTGAGGCGGAATCGTTATACACAGTAGCTGCAGCGTTTGTCCCGGCGCTTCTTTCACCGCTGCATCCGCTCAGCGCCACTAACAGAACCAGCACGAGCCCGATGGGAGATTTCATGATAGCCCTCCATATCAGTATTGGAACGAACACTCTTGGAACGCTCCAGAGGTCTATACTTGCAATCCCAATCGCGGGCCGCGCGTGTATTTATTCCTCGTTCTCCCCGTCAGCCTTCTTGATGCCGAACTTCTCCAGGCGGTACTGGAGGGTCCGGAAGGTCAGGCCGAGGAGCTTGGCGGCTTTGGTGATGTTGTAGTCGGTTTGCTCCATCGCCTGCGTGATGAGGTTGCGTTCGACGTCCTCGAAGTTGATTCCTTCCGCCGGTAACTTGAAGGCGCCCTCCGCCCCGCCTGGGCCAACGTCCTGCCGGACTTCCGAAGGCAAGTCTTCCAAAGTGATCTGATCGCCTTCCGCCAGCAGGATCGCGCGCTCGATCGCAGATTCCAACTGCCTCACGTTACCGGGCCAACTGTAGTCGAGCATCACTTTCCGCGTTTCTGTCGTTAGACCCGTAATCAGACGCGACGTGTTTCGGGTGTGCTTCTTCAGGAAGTAGTCGATCAGCACCGGGATGTCGTCGCGACGTTCGCGCAACGGCGGAACGTCGATCGAAAGCACATTGATTCGGTAATAAAGATCGTCACGAAAACGACCGTCGCTAACCATCGCGCGCAAGTCGCGATTGGTCGCGGCGATCACGCGCACGTCGACGCTGAGCTCGTGCGTACCGCCAACACGCCGAATCTTTCGTTCCTGCAGTGCGCGCAAAAGTTTCGCCTGAATACCGACGTCCAGTTCGGCGATCTCGTCGAGAAACAGCGTGCCGCGGTCGGCGATCTCAAACAGACCTTTCTTCTCCGCGTGTGCGCCGGTGAACGACCCCTTCTCGTGTCCGAACAGTTCCGACTCGAGCAGGTTCTCGTTGATCGCCGCGCAGTTCACCGCCTGAAACATCTCCGTCGAACGGGGCGACTGGTTGTGGACGGCGCGCGCGATCAGTTCCTTGCCCGTACCTGATTCGCCACGAATCAAGACCGTGGAGTTGGACCGTGCGACTTTCAGGATCATCTTCTTGACCGTTTCCATCTTCGGCGACGCGGAGATGATCTCGACGTCGATCGCGTCAAGACGATCGAGAGCACGGTTGATCGTTTCCAGCAGCGCGGCTTTGTCGTACGGCTTCTCGAGGTAATCAAACGCGCCGCGACGCAATGCTTCCTTCGCTGACTCGATGGATCCGTGGGCTGTCAGCAGGATGACGATGATCGACGAATCGAAGGCGAGGAGATGTTGCAGCAGTTCGATGCCGTCCATGCCCGTCATCTTCAGATCGGTCAACGCCAGATCGAACCGTCGGTCTTTGGCAAACTTCATTGCCGCTTCGCCCGAAGCAGCGGTGGTTACGTCGTAACCTTCATCGACGAGGATCATCTCGAGTATCTCTCGCTGCGATTTCTCGTCGTCAACAACCAGTATGTTCTTACGTGACATAGTCAGTTCTCTTAGCCGGTAGAATTATTGTGAACGTTGTACCACTGCCTTCCTTCGAGGCGACGCTGATCGTGCCGCCGTGATCGTCAACTGCTTTCTTAACAATCGCGAGGCCCAATCCTGTTCCCGTGTCCTTGGTCGAAAAGTACGGTTCGAAAACTTTCGAGATGTCCTGCGCCGAGATGCCGCACCCGCTGTCGGTGATCTCGACCTTCACCGAATGCGGATCTGCGTTGGATAACTTGATCGAAACGTTGCCGCCTTCACCGTCAATCGCCTCGACCGCGTTGATGACCAGGTTCGTGAAAACGGAACGAAGCGACTCGCGATCCGCCACGACCGGCGGCAATGGACCGTCCTGAACAATCTTTGTCTCGATCCCGCATTCTTCCGCTCTTCCTTCGACGAGGCGCAGCGCGTCTTCAGCTTCGGCGCGGATATCGAGATCCTGCAGCTCGAGTTTCGTCGGCCGCGAGTACTTCAGAAAATCCGAGATGTGACGATTGATGCGAGCGACTTCCGTCTTCAGTTGGCTCGTGAGCTTGGTAAACGTCGCCTTCTTTTCGTGATCCGCGGGCGCGAAAGAAGAGCGCAGGTGATCGAGCGTAAGATTGATGTAGTTGAGCGGATTGCGAATCTCGTGCGCGATTGCGGCGGCGAGACGTCCGACGACCGCGCCTTTCTCCGCCTGGTGCAACTGCATTTCGAGTTCACGCTGACGGCCGAGTTTTGCCGTCATCTCGTTGAATGCGGTCGCGAGTGTGCCCATCTCGTCGCGGCGATCGGTCTCCACCTGCACCTCGAAGTTTCCGCTCGCGACGTTCCGCGCCGCGATCGAGAGATCTTTAATAGGACGCGTGAATCGCCAAATGAAGAAACCGGTGATTAGCGTCGTCACAAACAAAACGCCGAGCGTCAGCAACGCCGACCGCGACGTCTGTCGTTCAAAAACATTCGTCAGCACGTTTGCTGAATCAAGGACGACGATGATGAAGCGTCCTCCCTCGGTTGTTTGAACAGGAAAGTAGAACGCGCCGGCTTCGCCAAAGTCTGCGTTAGTGGAAGGCGGAATCCATGGCGGCAGTTTCGTTTCGTCTTCGTCCGTGGACTGGACCACGCTGCGGAGCGGCAACAGTTGTATGTCTTTAAATTGAACGTAACGCGCCGACCCGTCGTCGTTTTCGCCCGGATTGTATTCCGGGTTGAGACTGTCGAGAATGTTGCCCGCATCATCGACGACCATGATGTTTCTGACCCGGACGCGTTTGTTATTCAAGAGCGGGTCGTTACCGACGATGTCGACGAGATACTTCTTGCTTCCCAGGCTCTTCAATCCCAGCGCGACGCCGGTCATGATCGCCTGTTCCTGCTCGATGATCATGCGGGCGTTGGCTTTTACTGCGCGGAGGTTGAAGTAGTACTGAATGCCGAGGGTGAGCCCGAGCATCAGGGCCAGCAGCAGGAGCAGCCGGGCCCGGAAACTTTCCATCAGCGCAGGAAATCTCATCGCGACACTAAGAGGAACGGATCTGGTTCACTGGTTGTCGATTCGGGGCGAAACTGAGCGCAGGCAACTTAGGACCGCATTTCGCGCGTCTTCGCTTCCGGCAAATTATGTATAATCGATTACTTTTTTATTGCCCACAACTGCTGTCCGATGTTATATTTGCGCCCGGTCTCAAATCAATGTCCCCAGAGACCGCCGTTAGGGAAACTCTTCCCACCCTCAATGTTTGCAGTAGAACGTTCTACTTTGCGGTACGAAAAGAGGCGTTTTTGAAAAACTCGAAACTGCAATCAGAGGTCATTTTGGGGGGAGAGTCGTCGCAGTCGGCAATCGGAATTTCGACCCAATTTACCATCTTTGGTAAGTAATCCCTAAGAGAAGGAAGGTGTTTAGGCCTGATGAACTATTTCCAATCCCCTAAACGAACCCGGCTCGTTTTTCTTGCAATTATCCTATGTTCACTTGTTTTTTCCGGATCGGTTTACGGGAAGAAGAGATCCTCCTCGGGACGTAGTGCCCGCTCGACAAAAGCTAAAAAAGCGACTGCTAAAAATCGCGTTTCGAGTCGCTCGAGCCGACGCGGTGGCCGACAGGTCGCGCGGAGTTCCCGACGTGGCCGTGGCAGTCGTGTTTCCGCTCGTGAAGTTCGCCGCCAACGAGCGCTCGTCGCCCGCGAACAATCAAATTCTTTAAGGTCATTGCAGCGCCGTCTCGGCCGCCCGCTCACCAAACGTGAGCGCAACGCTGAACTGGCTCGTGTTTCTTCTCGCCATCGAAAGTCGCTACTTGCAGCGCGTCGTCGTGCGGAAGCTGCTCGTCGCGCTGCGATTGCGCGTCAACGAGCGATCGACAATGCACTGCGCAACGAAGTGCAGTCGTTCATAGCGAAGGATGACACTACAGGTGAAGATCTTGAAGTGCGTCGCATTGCTGTGAATGCACTAGGTCAACACGCGGGAACGGTGGTTGTCATGGATCCCATGACGGGCCGTGTTTACTCCGTAGTGAATCAGGAGTGGGCGCTTCGTCGCGGGTTCAAACCGTGCTCGACGATCAAGTTGGTCACTGGCGTTGCCGGACTCGCTGAAAACGCGATTCCAACCGTCGACACCGTCGGTGATGGATATCGAATCGACCTGACCTCAGCGTTGGCCCATTCTGACAATCCATTCTTCCAACAGGTCGGCACCAAGATCGGTTCCGAAAAGATGGTTGAGTACGCTCGCCAGCTTGGGTTGGGCGAGAAGACCGGGCTGAACGTTCCGTTCGAGTTTCCCGGCAGGCTGCCTGAAGTGAAACCCGGTTTGATCGAGAGACGCATCTTCTCGCACGCCGATGGTTTTCAAGTAACGCCGCTGCAGTTAGGGACTTTGGTTTCCGCGATGGCCAATGGCGGTCGTTTGCTACAGCCTCAGATCCCGCCGTCGGCTAAAGAAACGGCGAAGATGGCGCCGAAGGTTCGTCGCAAGCTCGATATCACTTCCGAAGTCTGGCAGCGCATGGTTCCGGGCATGGTCGGCGCCGTGAACTACGGCTCCGGTCGAAAGGCTTACGATCCGACACAGACCGTCGCTGGAAAGACGGGAACTTGTATTGGTGACGGCGGCTGGGTCGGGTTGTTCACGTCCTACGCTCCGCTCGCAAATCCGCGGCTCGCTGTTGTCGTGATCACGCAGGGAACAGATGCTCGTCGTCACTTCCCGGCGGCAGTGGCCGGCGAGATTTATCGTGGTTTGAATCACCGCTTCGGCACCGCGATCAATCTCCAGGTTGCCTCCACACTCGACGATGAAGAAAAGGAAGTTGCCGACGCTGAAGAAGCAGCGGAACAGACTGCCGACTCGATGGCGACTGAAACACCCGAAACAAGCGCTGCCACGCCGGCCGTGACGCCCGCGACGACCAAAGCACCGGCCAACACAACTGACAAACCGGCTGCACAGGAACAGCGCAACCCGGTCAAGCGAGTGCTCATGCCTTTGGAAAAGAAACCTGAAGCCCAAAAGACCACGCCACCGACAACCGGACCGGCGACGACGAATCCTGGCGCGAACAACGAACAGCAGCGCCCGCGACGCATTCAACCCTGACCCTTTTAACCTTCAGCTCCCTATTCGATTGGCTTGCGCCGGAACCAAAAACTC
>JAICGQ010000332.1 GCA_025923035.1 Pyrinomonadaceae bacterium
GCTGCGGCCGTCGCATCGCCAGCAGTCTGAAAGGCCGTGGCTACGACGTGACGTTTCGCGAGTTCGACGGCGATCACGAGATTCCTGCAGACGTCGCGCGCGAGGGTTTGCGTTGGGTGTTGGATAAGACTAGCTAACGCGTCGTGGTCGTGGCGCTCCCTGCCTCCCGCAACAGCTTTAGTCCTTCAACCAGCGGCGGAAACGCAACGAGTTCTTCTTTCTTTACGCTCCAGGTCGTGAACAGGTAACCGAGCATCTTTGGACTTTTATGCGTGCGGCTGTAGTTGATGAACGCTTTGGTTGCATCGACGTCCTTCCAGCCAGTCGGTAACACTCGAAAACCTTTCTCGATGAACAGCGGAATCGACGGGTAACTCTCGCGAGACTCGTAGTGCCAGTCGCAGATGATGATGTCTTTCGGGATCAGATCGATGGCGGGCGCGGTGCCGTTCTTCGCGGCTTCCCACTCGCCGTAGTCGTACTTCGCGGCGTCGATCAGTCGATCGCCCCATATCAACATTTCGACCCGACGCTTTTTTACCAGGTGCCCGTGAAGCTCGTTGACGGCCTTGGCGAAGAGTGTTGCCGGATTCTGGCCCTTCGTCGAAGGCGACTTTTCTGAACCGAGAAGAAACACTTCGTCCATGCCGACGTGAATCGCATCGGCGTTGAAGGCGTCGATAATCTCGTCCATCAGTTTGAAGACGATGCGCCACACTTCGGGGTTCATCAGGTCCCACTCGCGGCAATAGATCCCTTCGTTGTTGGGAAACGCTCCCGGCGTGAGGTCGAACTGCGGATAGACGGTGAGCAGAGGAAAAGTCTCGGCCTTCCACGACTGGTGGCCCAACGACTGAAACTGTGGAATCAAACGAATACCGAACTTCTTGCACAACGCCGCAAATCGCCGCGCCCCCTCGCGCGTAATCGGCGTCTTGCCACGCCTTAGTTCGGGATGCGACTTGAACTCGAAGTTGTAATCGACCTCGAGAATCACGACATTAATTCCCTGCTTCGCCAGCGCCTCGAGGTTCTTCCCCAGCGCCTCGAGATCCGCGTCAGTGTCGTAGCTCAACACATGCACCGCCCGCCACGGTTTAGCCGGAGATGTTTTGCTTGTTGCAGTAAGGGGAAGAAAGATCAAAACCAACGAAGCCAGGCATAGTTCTAGAATCGTCTTCATAACGTGAAACCTACTCGCCTCTTTTTAGAGTTAAGCTCTGCGTCTTATTTGATCTTCTTCCCCACAGTTTCTCTGCCGCCCTGCGCGAGCTTTACGCTCGTCACCTTCCCGTCGGCGTCTTTGTTGAATGTGAGCTTCGCGGGAAAACTACGCGGGCTGAAGGAGCCGTCTGCGTCGGGGAAGATCTCGATTACGTTCTGACCGGTCGCTTGGGTCATGAACTTCTCGCCTTCGCGAAACACTCGCAACACGAATCCCGGCGCGAGTTCATACTCGCCGACGTAGGCGTCGAAAGTCGCGGCACCCACCGTCGCTGACGCGGCCGGGTTCTCCAGCTTCTTCAGCGCCTCGATCGCACCCGTGTTCTTCGGATTTAGTTCGAGCGACTTTTTGTAGTTCGTGATCGCCAGCTCGCGCTCGTTCGAGTTCATGTACGCTTCGGCGAGACTGTCGTAGGTGTTGAAGCCCTGCGGGTAGGCTTCGACGTTCAGTTTGAAAATTTCGATCGCCTCTTTCATCTTGCCCGTCTGCATCAACCGGTAACCGAGGGCGTTCAACTCCGGTTCCGCGAAGTCGTGCGTTAAGGATGATTTCGCTTTCAGTGCGCGATACTCGGCGATCGCGGCGTCGATGCCTTTCTCGCCGATCGTCTTTTCGACAACCTCAGCAATCGACATCTTCGGCAGCTCGTATGGTTGCCCGTAGAGGATCTTCGCGATCCTCTCGCCCAACTGATTGAGGTTTTGACTTCCGGTATTGTCGAGAATGACGATCAGGTTCTTCTCGTTCGGAAAGCGCACGATCGTGGTGGCGAAACCATTGATGCCGCCGCCGTGCGTGATCACCGGAATTGGTTGGTCCTTCACTTTGAACGACGTCTTGGTGACGACCCAACCGTACGCATACTCCTGGAGGAAAGGTTTGTACATCAGCTCTTTTGAGGCGGGCGTGAGCAGTTTGTCGGTGTAGAGCGCCTGGTCCCAGAGATACAGATCTTCGACGGTGGAATACATCGAGCCCGCGGCGTAGGGGATCGACATGTCGAGATACGCAGCGTTGGCGTAACCGTTCGCCGTCTTCGCGTAACCGGAAGCACGTTTGGGAAGCAGCGGATCGTGACGATCGTAGCCGGTGTTTTTCATTCCCACTTTATCGAAGATCATCTCTTTCAACGCCTGCTCGTAAGTTTTTCCCGTGAGGCGTTCTACGATCGCGCCGAGCAGGAAGTAACCGGAGTTGTTGTAGGCGTATTTCGTCCCCGGTTCGAACTCGAGATTGCCGCTCGCATATTGCTTAACGAAGTCACCGACCTTGTATGGATTGCGGCTGACGTTTTGGAAGAAGCCCGGCTGGCTCGTGTAACTCGGAATTCCCGACGTATGCGTGAGCAACTGATGGACCGTCACCTTTTCGCCGATGTCTTTTCGATAGTCAGGCAGGTAATCGGAAATCTTGCCGTCGAGTTTGAGCTTGCCTTGCTCGACGAGTTGAAGGGTGAGCATGGCCGTGAACTGTTTCGTGATCGAGCCGAGGCGAAACTTCGTGTCGGGAGTGTTGGGAATGTTCCATTCCATGTTCGCCAACCCGAACCCGCCTTTATAGATCACCTTCCCATTCTCCGCGACGAGTGCGGAGCCGTTGAACTTGCGGTACTTGTGCGCAAGCGTAAGCACTTCCTGGATCTTCGCCGCATGGTCCTGGGCCAACGCGACTTGCTGCGAGACGATAACAATGATTGCTGAAAGCAGTATTGATACGCGGGAGGTAGTTTTCATCGTAAAGGCAATCTCCTTTTAGCGTGTGGTTTTAACGTAGCAGATCGAGAAGTTCGTTATGGCCGCCGTGTTCGGCCCAGCCGGCGGCGGTTGAGCCGACTTTCGTGTCCTTTATATTACGATCAGCGCCGCGCGCAAGAAGGAACTCGATCATCGGGCGGTGTCCATTTAAAGCAGCGTAGTGCAGACCGGTGCCGGCGAAGTCGAAGCCGCCGGGTATCACGTTGATCTCCGCGCCTCTTTCCAACAAGAGTTGCGCGGCGTCGATGTGACCGTGCATGCAAGCGAACACGAAAGCGTTGTTGACGATTGCCTGCTGGTCCTGCAACCACCCACCCTCGCCCCAGGGGGAGTTGACCCTCCCTGCCTCCGGTTTCAGAGTCCCATCCGCGTTGAAATAACTTTCGATGAGATCAGTACGGCCAAGTCCGGCGGCAGTCCGCAGGTTGTGCACTTTTGCGTTGCGTTCGACCAGCAAGGCCAGGACATTTCCGGAATTCCAATACAGTGCTTCTTCAAGCGGTGACCAACCGCCGGTTCCATCGATCGCCGCGCCGTGTTCGAGTAACAACTCAGCACAGGCCCTGTTATCCATACTCGCAGTTGCAACGAACGATTCGTTCAGTTCCGCGCCGGCATCAACCAGAATCTGCGCCATCTCAACGTTGTGTGGTTGATCTTTCCCGTCGAGTACGACGCATTGCAGCAACGTTGGATGACTCCGCGTCGATCGCGACGTCGCGAGAGTAGGATCTTCGGCGATCGCCACTTTGAATGCTTCGAGATCGCCCGCCTTGACAGCCGTTTGTGCCCGGTAGAACTTCGCGTCCATGGGTAGAGATTACACAGATAAAGCGATGGTGGCTATAATCGACGTTATATGAAAAACAATGATCCTCTCGCTACGTCGGGGCTGCCGAATCTCAATCGCAATGAGTCTCCGACGGAGGGTCGACCGGCAGAGCCTAAGTACTTGATTCTCGTGGTCGATGACTCGCCCGACAATCTTGCCGTTATCAGTTTATATCTTCAACATCAGGGTTATAGAGTCGTGACAGCTAACAATGGTGAAGACGCTGTTGCCGTCGCCACGCAGATGTTGCCGCATGTGATTTTGATGGACATCAATCTGCCGACGTTGGACGGGCTCGGCGCGACGCGGCGAATTCGCGAGATAGAAGCGTTGCGCGAGACGCCAGTGATTGCGATCACCGCGTTCGGCACCGAGGGTTTTCAGCGAGCAGCGTATGACGTTGGCGTCTCGGGTTACTTAACCAAGCCTCTCGATCTCGATCGCATGCACCAACTGATCGCGCGCCTACTCTCGCCTACAAACTCCGGCCGCTTGAGCAGCGAGCTTTGACCACGGTCATTCCTGCTTCAGTTCCACCACAATCAGCCGGATCGTTGTGTTGCCAATGTTCTCGGCCCAATGCGTCAGCGGATCGCGATACAGTGTGTCGCCAGCGCGCAGTTCGGCTTCCGCGACGGCTCCGTCTGCGGCATAGTTGCGTAGTTTGCCGCCGTCAATTACGTAGACGACCGTTGAGGGATGTGAGTGGACCGCTTCTTTTTCTCCCGGTTTCAGCGCAGCTTCGAAAACACGGACGCGCGAGTTGTCGAGTTTCACAGTTATGAACTTCGCGTTCACCTTCGCCGGATCCTGTTCAGGCACGCTCGCGTCGCCGCGCATAAATCCTGTTGCGACGATTACGAAAACTACGATATAGAATCGTTTCATATTGTTCTCCTATCCAACAGATAACACGGATTGAAGCATGCACCCAACGCGTAGACAGTTTGTCGCAGCCTCGGCGGCCTTTGCAGTTTCCCATGCCTTGCTTCCGCGCATCGGCCTGGGCCAGCAGAAGAAGTCGACGCGCGTGATTCTACTCGGGACCAAGGGTGGACCACGGCTCGGCGAGTCGGGCCGCAGTAATCCTTCGACGCTGATCATGATCAACGACGTTCCGTACCTGGTTGACTGCGCTTATGGAACGTCGAAGCAACTGATCGCTGCCGGAGTTGCGCTCCAGCGTGTGCGTTACGTCTTCATCACGCATCACCATTCGGATCACAATCTCGACTTTGGTCCGCTGTTGTACAACGCGTGGATTACGGGGCAACCGACGAAAGTCGACGCGTATGGTCCAGCCGGAATGAGTCAACTGGCGCGCGACTTCTTCAACTATCTCAAGTTTGACATCGACACGCGGATGGAGGATGAAGGGCGGCCCGATCCGAATAGTTTGATAACGGCTCATGAGGTGACGAAGCCGGGCGTGGTAATGACCAATGACGACGTGAAGGTCAGCGCGTGTCTCGTACTGCACCCGCCGATCAAGCAGGCTTACGCGTACCGGTTCGACGCGAAAGATCGTTCGGTGGTGATCTCAGGCGACACGGCGTACGCGCCGGAGCTGGCTGAGTTCGCGAAAGACGCGGACGTCTTGGTGCACGAAGTGATGTATCTCCCCGGCATCGACGCGCTGCTTAAACGTCTGCCAAACGCAAAGCGCCTGCGCGAGCACCTGATGGCCTCTCACACCCTCCCCGAAGACGTCGGCAAAATCGCCGCGCAAGCAAAAGTCAAGACGCTCGTCCTGTCCCACTTCGTCCCCGGCGACGACGCCTCGATCACTGACGAGCAGTGGTCCGAAGGCGTCCGCAAACACTTCAAA
>JAICGQ010000333.1 GCA_025923035.1 Pyrinomonadaceae bacterium
ACTCACGTGTTACACCAAGCTCGTTACCCACTTGCGGCACTAAATCGTCCTGAATCAGGATCGCCAGATTTAGTGGCTCGATTGTCTGTAAACTCTCACTCTCATTTTTTGGTTCAGCAGAGGCTCCCGCGAAAGTTGAAATCGCAATCACAACGGCCGCCGCCAACATCAGAAACTTACGGTAATACATGACTTTCCTTGTATCTCCTATTCCGCCTGTTCTGATGCGATTCATAGACCAAAATATGCCTCACAACGCCCTGAACACGGATTTGCAACCCAATAACAGTCAACTTGATTTGGTTGTTGCGGTTGGTTAAATTACTGGCCTATTTCACGGAACACATCGCCAAATTTCCCAATGTCTGAAAGGAATCAAACGTTATGAAAGTCTATCCGACTGAAGGCATCCGCAACCTCGCTGTCATTGGACATGGCGACGCAGGGAAGACGCAGTTGGTCAGTTCGCTTCTCTACGTCGCCGGAGCCACACCGCGCTGGGGAAAGGTAGATGAAGGCACCACAGTCACGGATTATGAAGAAGATTCCATCGCTCGTAAGATCACTCTCAATACTTCCCTCGCTCATCTCGAACATCGCGAAACCAAACTGAATTTTATCGACACGCCCGGATACGCCGCGTTCGTTTCGCACGCACGCCCTGCGCTGCGCGTGGCCGACTGCGCGATCGTCGTTGTCGACGGTGTCAAAGGCGTGGAAGTGCAAACAGAAAAGACGTGGGCCTATGCGAATGAGTTCCTGGTCCCGCGCCTCATGGTGATTACCAAGCTCGACAAAGAACATGCGGACTTCGGCGCCGCGCTCCAGACCGCGCAAAATACCTTCAGCAGAGCAATCATTCCTTTTACGTTACCAATCGGGAAGGAGAAGGACTTCCGCGGCGTCGTCGATGTGGTCCATATGAAAGCTTACGAGCTGGGCGCAGACGGACAAGCCAAAGAGATCGACATTCCAGGCGAAGGCCGCGACATCGTCGACAAGACGCGCGAGCGGCTCGTTGAGTTGGTCGCTGAGTCAAACGATCAACTGATGGAGAAGTATTTCGAAAATGGCACGCTCGACGAAGAAGACATCCTGCCGAACATCAGCAACGCGATTGCGCAGAGCAAACTCTGTCCCGTGTTCGCCGTTTCGAGCATCACGCAGGTCGGAATGCGTGCGTTGTTGAACGGGTTGGTTGACTACGCTCCCGACCCGGCGCATCACGAAGCCGAGTGGGGCAAGCCGGTGGACGCACGTCCCGATGCCGAACGCATTGGTCGCAAGTACAGCGACAGCGAACCGTTCTCGGCCTACTGCTTCCGCACTATCGCCGATCCGTTTGCCGGCCGCATCAACGTTTTCAAAGTCATCAGCGGTCATTTGAACACTGACGCGAACGCGTCAAATTCGACGCGCGGCGTCATGGAACGACTCGGAGCACTGCACACCGTGCAGGGTAAACAGCTCGACAAGGTTGCCGAGGCTCATGCCGGCGACATCATCGCCTGCGTGAAGTTGAAGGAAACGCAAACCGGCGACACGTTGTGCGACAAGCAGTCGCCAATCGTTTACGACCCGGTCGAGTATCCCGAAGCGGCGATTGCGTTTGCGATCGAGCCGAAGTCGCGGCAGGACGAAGAGAAGATCAGCGTCGCGCTGCACAAGATCCTCGAAGAGGATCCGGCGTTGCACTTCAGTCGCGACGCGCAGACGAAGGAGTTTCTGCTTTCCGGATCGGGACAACTCCACGTCGAAACTGTGGTTGAGAAACTGAAGAAGCGTTACAGCGTCGAAGTGACACTGCATCCGCCGAAGGTGCCGTACAAGGAGACGATCACGCAGCGTGCGGAAGTGCAGGGACGGCACAAGAAACAGACCGGCGGACGGGGACAGTTTGGCGATTGCAAGTGCGTGTTCGAACCGATGCCGCGTGGCGGTGGTTTTGTTTTCGAAGACAAGATCTTCGGCGGTTCGGTGCCGCAGCAGTTTCGTCCGGCGATTGAGAAAGGAATCGTCGAGGCGGCGCAGTCGGGAGCGATTGCGGGTTATCCGCTGGTCGATTTCAAGGTGCAGTTGGTCGATGGTTCGTTCCACCCGGTTGATTCCGACGAACATTCGTTCCGCGCTGCGGGAAGGAAGGCGTTTCGGGCGGCGATGGAGAAAGTGAAGCCGTCGTTGCTCGAGCCGGTGATGGACGTCGAGATCGCCGCGCCGCAAGAGTACAGCGGCGACATCATGGGCGACCTCAACTCGCGTCGTGGACGCGTGCAGGGCATGGAGACGAGCGGCAAGCAGCAGGTGATCAAAGCGCAGGTGCCGATGGCTGAAATGTTGAACTATCAGTCGACACTCAACTCAATCACCGCCGCGCGCGGTTCGTTCCACATGCAGTTCTCGCACTACGATCCCGTCCCCGGCCAGTTGGCCCAAAAGATCGTCGAGCAGTCGCGCGCTGAGGGACGCATCAAGGGTGGTGAAGAGGAAGATTAGACGTAAAAATGAACTTTCTACTGGACTCCCACTAGCGCTTGCGCGAGTTTAATGTGAAAACCAAAAAAGGCCACTCGGGGCAAAAGCGAGTGGCCCTTTTTACGGCTAATCCGTTTTGAGAGAGCGGTTACTCCGGATTTGCCAGCTTACGGACGCGCGGAAGTAGCGGGCCTCCGTTGTGAAGACTTTCCTTAACCGTGTAATCCGAGGGAACTTCGAAGAGAGACTTCACCGGCTCGTTGCGATTGATGTTCGTCAGCTTGTACGTCATCTCGCCCGATCGCGGATCGTTAGTGCGCGTCATCACCACCAACTGCAACTCCGGCGAATACCAACGCTCGCTCACGATCTCGATCGGACGTTCGTTGCCAATCTCACCCGCCGGAATCGTGACCGTCGTTCGCGTGCCTTCCGCTTCGACACCCTCGATCATCTGCTTGCCGAGGTTCTCTTTCACTTCATTCTGGCTTGGTCCAAGCGACTTGCGAAAGACATAGCTGGCGCCCGCGACGCCTGAAGTCGCAATACTCAACTGTTCCGTGCGCTCAACAGCAACTCGCGCATTCGGCGGCGGTGGCGGCGCACCGTCCGGCGAGGCCAGAATCATCGTGCCAGCGTTTCCACCGGGCATGACTTTGAACTCGAAACGGCGACCTTCAGCATCACCACCGACCATTCCCTTCGGCGATACCTCGAGCTTAAACGGCGTGCTCTTGACTGCCGTGTGTGAGCGTGAATCGAGCGAATATGTGACGCCGGCGACCGGATCGTGAATGAAGATCGTCTGTATCGGATCCTGTCCGGTTCCGAGCACGCCAAGTCCTTTCAGGGTCTGCTCGCGGCGCGTGCGTCCGTCACTGTCGCGATAAACGGTGCTGCTGAACTTGTTGACGATGCGATTACCGTCGCTGAGCGTTTGCACGTGCTCGGTCACAGCTTCTGCCGAGTAAGGCGCACCCTTTACGACCTTACCGTCAAAGCTCTCCGACGCGATAAACAGAAAATTACCATCCGGACCTGGCGGAGGCAGCGGCACGCCTGGCGGTCCCTGGGCCACACGCGTTTGCTGCCAAACGAACCCTTGCGACGTTTGCGCAAAAGCCACGCTGCCAACCATCATCCACACCGCGAACGTTGCGAATACTTTTTTCATCACCGTCATTCCTTTCGATCCGGCGTCACGCCGGATTCCTGTCCTCATTGATTCTTAACAAAACGTATGGCGTGGGCCATTCCATCGACCCCGAATAACACATCAGCTTTTACTTTCTCGTGGTAACGATCCGGGTTAACGGGCAATCCGAAGTTCACGAGCGCGGAACGCGGCACTTCGACGCGAATGATTTGTCCGCCGTCCTGCAAAGTTGCCGGGTTGAGATAGCCGAGCGGCATGAAGTCCGTCGCGATCTCGCGATTCATATGGTTTGCGACTTCGCTGCGCGGCGCTCGGCGAATGGAGCGTCGACGCGGCCGTTCCGCGACGAACTGCTGTGGGGCGGGCTGCGGCTGGTCCACCTTCGGTTCTTCGACGATCGGTTGTTGTTTGATCGGTGGCTGCTCTGTCTGGCGAGCGAATTCCGGCTTCGGCTTGTCCGTCTGCGAGCGAAGTGCAACAACGCCGATGACAATCAAAATCATCGCCGCCGCTGCCACGAGCCAATAACGACCATACGTGGGTGCACTTACTCTGCGCGCGCGAAACACCTCGAGTAATTTTTGCTCGACCTCGGGAGGCGCATTCAACGACGCCGTCTCCTCGGCAAGCAACGCCAAATTCCGATTCAGAGTTTCTTCATCAAATCTCTGACTGTTCATGCGAAACACCCCGCTGACTTCAAACTTGCTGAAGCCTCCTCATCAACCTGCTCCGCCGGTCGCAACTTTGACAGCAACAACCCACGCGCACGATGTAAACGCGAACGCACTGTGCCGATCGCACAACCAAGAACCTCGGCCGCCTCTCCATAACTCACGTCCTGGAGTTCGCACAGCACAACCACTTCACGATATTTCGCCGGCAAACTGAGCACTGCTTTACGTACCAACTCAATCGTCTCCGCTCGCGCCAGATCGTCCAGCGGACGCCAATCGATTTCGGTCCCCGGCAGACCTGCCTCGGCGTCGTCATCGTCGCCGATCGGAGTCAACATCTGGTCCACCCGCATCCGCCGCAACACGTGATTCCGCGCCACACCCAGCAGGAAAGAACTTAACGAACCGCGCGCCGGATCAAACACCTGCCCCTCGCGCATCAGGAACAGAAAAACTTCCTGCGTGACGTCTTCCGCAATACATTTCGACCCACTCATCTGCAAAGCGAACCGGTAGACATTTCCCTGCCGCCGGCGATACAGAAGCGCAAAGGCCTGCTCGTCTCCGGCCAGCATCAACCGCAGCAGTTCGTTATCGCCGAGTTCGCTTTTCAGATTCATGCACCCAAATGACTGACAGACATGGGTATTCGCCCGGGAAGCGGCAAAAGTTCCAAAATGTGGGTTCGTGGAAAACTACGATCCGAATAACTGCCGAAACTCAGCCGTATTTCGTCTCAAAGCACACCAATCCGAGAAAATCTGGGGGTTTTGTAACCAGACTCCCAGCCATTGGGCAAGTTCCGACGCGATTTTCCGGTCCTTCTCAGTCGTTCGGCTGCCGGCGGCGACCAGCTCGAGTTCGCTCTTGAGGCTCAAAACAGACTTACGCGGTGGATCCCGGCGGGGCAGTTCTTCCATCCAGGCTATGGCAGCAGCAATAGTGTCGAACTTCAACTCTTCCGCCGTGAATAATCTTGCCGACCGCCAGATCACGTCGGCGTTGAGAAGATCCGGATGGACGAGTGGAGCGCCAGCGTCCGCCTTTGCGCGTGCTATCGAAGCAGGACTCTGAGGGTCGTCATTTACCACCACGGATCTTCTTCATGATTCTGCCGGCGTGGTTGCGGGCGATGAGCGGAATGTGTTCGTCGGTGCTGAGGTCTTGCAAGAGCGGCAGCAACTGTTGCGGATCGGAAAGAGCGTCGCGCTTGAGCATCGACTCCATGACTTCCATCAGCTTCGGCGCGTTCAACGGCTGGTTCTCGCGCGCGACACCAATATCGAAAATCAGGATCGCCTGATCCGCCGCGCGTCGATACTCGTTGGCGAG
>JAICGQ010000334.1 GCA_025923035.1 Pyrinomonadaceae bacterium
CGGCCGCCCGGAACTTCCATGTTCTGCGCGCGAACGGCATCGGCAACCTGCGCAACGGTCACGTTGAACGCGCGGAGTTTGTCAGGATCGACCCAGATTTGAATCTCGCGACGGCGTCCGCCAATGATCTGCACGTCGCCGACGCCGTTGATCGACTCTATTTCCTGCTTGATCTTGTTGTCGGCAACGTCCGTGACTTCGCGGATCGAGCGCGGCGCCGATACGGCGATGCGCACCACGGGTGCGGCATCAGTGTCGAGTTTTTGGACGATTGGTTGTTCAGCCGTCAGCGGCAGGTCGTTCAGGATCAGATCGATCTTGTTTCTGACTTCCTGCGCGGCGATGTCGGGGTTCTTCTCGAGCAGGAACGTGATGAACACCTGCGAGACGCCTTCAACGGACGTCGAACGCAATTCATCGATACCGGAGATCGTGTTGACGGCGCCTTCGACTTTGTCCGTGATCTCGGTCTCGATCTCCTGTGGCGACGCGCCAGGGTTCACGACCGTGACGGTGATCGTCGGCAGGTCGATCTTCGGGAACAGGTCCACGCCGAGCGATTTGTACGAGAACAACCCGACGACGGTGAGACTCAGGATGAGCATCGTCGCAAAAACCGGACGGCGAACGCATATCTCAGCTAGTTTTTGCATTGGTTTAGAGCTTTGTGCTTAGTACTTTGTTCTTTGTTTGGTCTTTGTCTTTTGGTCTTTGGTCTTCGTCGCAGAGCGAACAAAGCACAAAGTTCAAAGAACAAAGATCTATTGCTTTACGGTCACGCCATCTGAAAGCATCTCGAGATTACTCGTCGCAACCTGTTCGTCAGCCGCAACGCCGTTCTTGATCTCGATCAGATCGCCTTCGGTCTGGCCCGTTTGGACCAGCCGCTGTTCGGCATGTCCGTCCTTGATCACAAACACGCGCGCGACACCCGCCTGCGTCAACACTGAACGCGCCGGCACCAGCACCGCCGGCTCAGATCGCGGTTGCAGAATTCGTACGGTCGCAAACTGTCCCGGCTTCAATGCGCCGCCGCTGTTTTCGATCTCGGCCTCGACCGTCAACGTTCGTGAAGTGGCCGAAACGTTCGGCGCGATGCGCGCGATGCGTCCACTGAAATTCCGATCGGGCCACGCGCTCGTCGTGATCGAAACGGACTGTCCAACCTGGACTTCCTGGATCGCCTGCTCGGGAATGTCGATGCGGATGCGCAACGGGTTCGTGCGAACGACTGTCGCGACCTTCTGCTGCGGCGAAACGTATTCGCCGAGGTCCGCCGTTCGCTCCGTCACGAATCCGTCGATCGGCGAAGGAATGTTGGCGTACGAAAGATTCTTGCGGGCCAAAGCCAGCGCCGATTCCGCATTCGCGACGTTAGTGCGCGCCACCGCCACTCCCGCAAAGTTCTGCCGCGCTTGCGCGAGTTGCACTTCGTACTGCTCTCTCAACTGATCACGTCGCGCACGCGCATCGTCGTAAAACGATCGCGACACGTCGCCCGACTCGATCAGTTTTTCCGCCCGCGTCAGGTTCTTCTCTGCAAGATCCAGCGTGACCTTCGCCGCCGCTACTTCCGCAACACGATTCGGATCGAAGGCCTGATTCGGTCTCAATCCGATCTTCTCTTCCGCCTGTCGCACGGCGGCTTTCGCCTGTTCAAGCTGGGCCACGGATTGATCGACGCGCAGTTTCAATTCCGCATCGTCAAGACGGACCAGCATCTGTCCGCGCTTCACCGGACTGCCGATGTCGACGCCGACAGCGACGACCTTGCCGGCAGTCTGCGGCGCGACGTCGGTTTGCTGATCGCCGGCGAGACTTCCCGTCGCTTCAAAGAAGCGCGGCAGATCGCGTTTGATCGCGGCGGCGGTTGAAACCTCGACTGCGGAGGGCGCTGTCGTTGCCGGTGTTGATTCAGTTTTGCCGTTCGCGTTCGAACGTCCACACGCAGCGAGCAGTGCGGCTGCGACGATTAGCAGCAGCGCCAAAGCGACAACGTTTAAGTTCTTACGAGAGAGCATTGTTTTACCCATTTGGTTAGACCCATTTATTAGACCGGGCTAGTCCTTCGTTGAGTTCGGAGAAGGAGCGGTAATTCCCTTCAGCAGAATGTCTGTGAAATGTCGGGCCGCGTCCTCGTTAGAGATATTGAGCAGGCGACGACTCGGATCCCAAAGATTGTTGTTGAGGGAGTGGTGCATCACCATTCCGATAAAGCAGCGCACGACGATCGCCGGATCGATATCGATGAACGCGCCTTCGCGCTGGCGCTGGCGGATGTAGCCGCCGAGGAACTCGTAAACACGCCGCACAAACTGATCGAAGAACATCTGCGCGAGCTCGTGCTTTTCGAGCGCCGAGTGCAGCAGGAGTCGTTGAAAGTCGGGATCGTGTTCGTGGTGCGTCAGGGCGCCGAGCGCAAGCGCTTCGAAGACGGCGCGATCGTCTTTCCGGTTGATGCCTTCAGCAGCCATTTTTTCCGGTTCGAACGATTCGCCGCCGCGACAGGCTTTGTGGTCGAGGATGGCAGCGTAGAGTTCCTCTTTGGTGGCGAAATGGCGGAAGACCATTGCCTCGGAAACTCCGGCTGCCTGTGCGATTTCTTTAGTGGTGGTGCCGCGGAACCCGCGGTTGGAGAAGAGACTGACGGCCACTGCAAGTATCTGTAGCCGCCGCTCTTCTCCAGCCATGCGCGCACCGCTCACGCCATCGTTTGGATTCATGATTCGGCTCAAAGTAAGTACTTACTTACCAGCTAAGTCCATACGTGTCAAGCGACGATTTTGTTCACCTCAAACTTGTATCGATCCCGATCTGTAACGTGATGTTTTTCGTACCCTTTCGCAACAAGATGCGCGCATTCTGCGACCTTTCATTCCCCTATTTCGTCGGCACAAATGTTGCTCGACTTCCATTGAATCAATCCGTGTTCAAAAAAAGGAGATTACCAATGACAGAAAATCCGACCAATCAACCCAAAACCCCAACTACAGGCACCACCGGCGCATCCGGAACCGGGACCGCGCCTGCTCTATCGGAAACAGCCCAACAATACGGACAAAAACTTTCGGAAGCGGCCACCCACGCCAAAGATTACGTCGCCGATAAGGTTTCCGTCGTCAGCGACAAGTTCAAAGATCTACAAAACGCGGATCTCGGCGAACTGGCAGAAAACGCGAAAGAATACGCGCGCAGAAAACCAGGTCAGGCACTTCTGATTTCAGCCGCAGTCGGCTTGGTACTCGGACTGCTCGTGCGCGGCAGACGATAGTCGGAACAAACAGACAGGGGGAAAACGATCATGGCGGCAACGAGAAAAGGGTTGATGCACGTTGACGCGGCGACACCGGCGACAGTGCCGGCGCCGGCGGAAAACGAGAGCCTGCCGAATCTCATCGCCCGGTTGGGCGACGACATCATGCAGCTCGTTAATTCGCAGCTCGCATTGCTGAAAGTCGAGATTAAGGAGGAAGCAAACGCCTACGCGCGCGGCGCTGCCATGATTGCGTTTGGCGCAGCCGTGGCTGTTGTCGGCTTTGCCCTGTTGAATGTGGCTATCGCGTTCGCGGTGTCAACTTTGTTTGCGCAAGCAAACTTCAGTCAACCCGCGAGCTACGCACTCGGGTTTCTCGCGACCGGCGGTTTCTATCTCATCGTCGGCGCGATCGTGATGCTGGTGGTGAAGAACCGGCTCGCGAAACAAAACCTGGTGCCGACACGAACAGTTCAGGAACTAAGAAAGGACAAAGAATGGCTGAAGAACGAACTCTAGGATTGGCCCGCGCGCAGCAGGACTTCTCTGAGGAGCCTTCCAAAGAGGAACTTCAGCGACGCCTCGACGTGACGCGGGATTCAATTTCGCAAACTGTGACGGAGATAAAGGAAACCGTGGCAAATCAGGTACAAGCCGTTAAAGACACGCTCGACTGGCGCGAGCAATTCAAGAAACGCCCCGTCGTTTGGAGTGCCGGTGCTTTGGGCGCCGGGTTCCTGCTGGGTTATTGCGTTCGGGGCGCATTCACGGAAGAAGACTACAACCGGTATTCGTCGGCGATCGATCGCTTCGGTGAAGAGTCGAAGAGTTACGCGGCGCAACCTGTGCTGGGCGCGCCGGGGGCCGCCATGGCGAGCGCACCGGAACTCGGTATCAGAACGGGAAACGGGTCGAAAGATCATGGGCCCGGTTTCTTCCAGAAACTGAGTAACACGCATGCTTATGAGCGGGTTCGCGATGAAGCCGCAAACATCGGTAGCGCGTTTGTAGAGGAATTGGGCAACACGGCAAAAGCGGTAGTTCTTCCCGCGTTGATCACTTCGCTAAAAAACTTCATCGGCGGGCATCTACCGAACGCTCCGCAATCGACGAACGCTCCGCACGCGAAATATGAGCCTGCACGCGAGCAGTAAGATCGGTGTCATCCGTGTTCAGATTTAAACGCGGATGACACGGATTTTCGTTGACGTGCGTACCTCACCTACCTAGACTCCTCGCATGCCTGGAAGAATACTCGCCTCCATCCTGTTTCTCTTCGTCCTTTTTCCTATAGTTTCAGCAGCAATCCAGGAAGATCCCGAACGACAGCGCGCGTTTACGCTTTTCAAAGACTGGAAGCTGACGGAAGCGTTGCCGCTATTTGAGAAACTTGCCGCGCGCTATCCGGATGATCCGCAGGTGATCGAAACCTACGGATTGGTGCTGATCTGGCAGAGTGCGCTCATCGAAGACGCCGCCGGACGAAAAGACGCGCGCAAGCGTGGGCGTGAACAACTGGTGAAGGCACAGCAACTCGGAGCCAACACGGCCCTGTTGAAGACGCTGCTCGAATCAGTCGCGCCTGATGGCGGCGGTGATGAGAAGTTCTCGTCGAAGAAAGAAGTTGACGAGATCATGCGCGCGGGTGAGGCGGCTTTCACGCGTAACGACATGCCGAAAGCGCTCGAAATGTATCAACGGGCGTTGGCCCTCGATCCGAACCTGTATGAAGCGGCGCTCTACACCGGAGACGTCTACTACAAAACCGCCGATCAAAAGAAAGCGGGTGAATGGTTCGCACGGGCGATCCAGATCAACCCCGATCGCGAGACTGCATATCGCTACTGGGGCGACTCCCTCATGAAGCAGGGTCGTGTGACTGAGGCGGGAGAGAAGTTTGTCGAAGCGTACATTGCCGAGCCTTACAGTCGTTTGGCTCGCGCAGGCTTCTTAGCGTGGGGCAACAAGATCCACATCCAGCTCGGGCACCCCGAAATCGACATTCCGACGAACGTGACGGCGAAGACTGACAGCAGCAACACGTCGATCACGATCGATCCACGCACGTTCAAGAAAGACGAGAAGAGTAGTTCGGCGTGGATGGTCTATGGATTCACTCGCGCGGCGTGGGTGCAGAAGGAATTCGCCGCGAATTATCCGAGTGAAAAAGAGTATCGCCACAGCTTGAAAGAAGAAGCTGCGGCGATGCGTGCGGCCATCAAGGTCGTTGATGAGAAGAAGATCAAAGACCCGCAAAAGATCGATCCGTCGCTACAACTGATCGTCAAACTCGACAAAGAAGGACTGCTGGAATCGTTCATCCTTCTCGCCCTGCCTGACGAAGGTATCGTGCAGGACTACGTC
>JAICGQ010000335.1 GCA_025923035.1 Pyrinomonadaceae bacterium
GAATTCGTCCGGAGCGCAGGTCACAGTGCGCACGATCAGCGGGTGCGTGTCGCGAAAGATGACACCGGTAAATCCCTGGCTGAAGCGACTCAATAGCAGCGAATCGCCGGCGCCGCCGTATCGCACGAGCCACTGGGCCTCACCCACGTGACGCGGCAGAATCAAACCGGTCCGCCAGCCCAATGACTCCATCACCGCCTCGTACTCGGCAAGAACACTCCGTTTAACCGCGACGGCCAGATAACGCTCGCGTCCGTGCGGATCCTTTTGCAGTCGCTGTTTGGAAATTGAGAGCTCATCGACAGGCGCGCCGAAACCGCGTTCGATCTTCCAGTTCAAAACTTCCTGGCTCTCGGCGCCGGATTGCGGGTGTCCGTCGATAGTTACGACGAGCGTGCGCGTTGTCGCTTCCGGCAAACTCAACGACCAGCGCTTCTGCCGCAGCAGTCCTGCGCTCGCGGCGAGATCGTTCAGCACACTCGCGAGCTGAGCGCCGTCTTCGACGTTCTGTTCGTCAAAGCTGGGACGCACGAGCGACTCCGAGATATCGAAAGTCGCCGCACGACGCAGACGCGAAGTGCCGTCCTTGCCGCGTTCGACATGGACCACGGAAGCAACGCCTTGTTCGAGACCGATAGCGGTCGCTGGATACCACGGATTTACAAGTTTGGAAACGATGTTGGCCATCTAGTCTATCGGCGGGTCACTACCATTCGTTATAGGTGTTTCCCTGCGTTGATATTTCGGTTGAGGCGCTATGAATGTCGATCAAACCGGTGCCACCATCGATCGAATTCGGATCGTTACCCGATGTTGGCGTCCAGTCAGTCTCTCCGGTGAACGGATCGACGGGGATTTCGCGCATATAGCCTTCGCTCACGAGTTCGGCGAGCGATTGCGGCAGCCGTCCTTTGTCCGCCGCAAACTGATCGATCAGCGACCGCATTTTGAAAAGATTGTCGCGCAAGACCACCTCGCGCGTGTGCATGATCGTGCGCTGGTACTGCGGCAACGCGATCGAGGCAAGGATGATGATGATCGCAATGACGATCATCAACTCCAGCAACGTGAATCCTGCCGAAGCTAATGAACGCCCCGCGTTATCTCGCTTTACAACTTTACCAATCACTGTACTGCTCTCCATTTAATGCTTTTTCTTTCGACTTCGACCTCACGTCAAACACGTTCTCGCCACCCCACGAAGTCGAGTCTGCCGGATCGAAAGACGATCGCAGGTCCCACTCGGCTTTACCCGTAATCGGATCGATCGGAATCGCACGCAGGTAAACCTTCTGCTTGGTGGACAACTGTTGCTGGCTAAGCGGTGTACTTCCACCCAGACCGGCGCCGCCTGCTGCACCCGGACCTATACCTCGGGGAATCACGTTGACGCCTTGCACCAGTGTTTCCAGATCCGGTGGGTAATGATCGGGATTGTCGATACCAAAGATCGTGCAGTCGCTGATGACGACTTTGCTGCGCGGATCGATGAAGCCGCCGCCGACGCCTGGTATACCTGGCGGTGGTTGTGCTCCTCCGCCCTGCAGGCCGCCGCCGCCGGGTGTCCCGGCGCAGACCATACCGACCGTGTCGCGATGAAACTCATCGATCGCGGTGCGGAGCTGTCTCAGCGTTTCGCGCAGTCGTTGTTCCCTCTGGCGCTGCACGGAAACTTTCACGAGCGGCATCACGCCGAGTGTCAGAATGGTCATCACGGTAATCGTGATCACCAACTCGATCAGCGAGAAGCCTTGCTCGCTACGTGGTAGTGTGGCGCGCAAAGGAACGCGGCGACCAGTCGCTTTAACTCTGTTCACCCAGTCGCCGCGTTGTTGGGCTGCGTACTGCCAGTTCCCGTTCAACATTTACTGTTTCACTGTTGCTGTTCCCTGGAGAATCTCCGATACCACGTCTTTGGCATCGGTAGCGACCAGGTGCAACCGCTCCTTATCGAAGACCAGCGAGGCATTACCCACCGCCAGGGCTTCGACGTCAATGAAGATCAGCGGTCCGGATCCTCCGAACGACATCTTCCCATTCATGGATGAGATCGAGATCAGGCACACGCCGCTTGCATCGATCGACGGTGTAAACACCGGTGCTGCGTCCGCAGGGGAGCCGACCAGCGTGCCTGCCGTGACCGCGTGGACCTTCACAACCTTCGGATCAAACCGCAACGCCAGCAACGCCAGGCTCAGCGGAATCTCCGAACTCAATTGAATCGCATAGCGTCGTTTCTCGCCGACTTTCAGCACGTCATCTGTCGGCATGAAGCTCAGTTGGGCCACCCGTTTCGAGTTCAACTTCATGTCGAGTGACGCGTCGCTGGGCTTCGGCGCGGATGTCAGAACTGCATTCTGAGCACCCGCCGCACTCGGGTTCACAGCCGCAACATCAGATGCAGCTTTTTCACTCACGAGCGATTTCGGAGCGGGCACGAACGACGGCAACTCTTCCATCGTCGCCGCAGGCTTGTTGTTCTGGGCCTGCGTCTGTGTCTGCGTTGTGGTTGTCGACGGCGCCGGTTGAGTTGTTGCCGGCGGAGTCGTTACTGCAGGCGCTGCCGCCGTCGTGTTGTTACCAATCGGCTTCGGCGCATTCAGCGTCGGCTCGACAGGCTTCGCAACTTCCAGCGGTGCATCCGGCAGTTGAATCGTGGCGTGGCGCGGAAGTGCACGCGCAGCGGCGATCTGCTCTTCACGTTGCGCGGTGCGGATCACATCGGCGATATGCTCCTCTCGGTCGGCGTCGCGAATCATGTCGGCGAGGAGTCCCGTAGTCGGCGACTGCAACGTGCCGCTTGGACGCATCTCTTCGTCACGCGGTGTCACGTTTGGCGCACGCAGGACGCGCGGAGTCACGCTGATGACGATGTCGACCTGGCGAATGTCGCGTGTCGGCGCACTGAAGAGGCGACCGATGAACGGTAGACCACTGATGAAGGCGATTCCTCTGCGGCCGCGCGTTTCGATGTCCGTCGAGATACTCGCCAGCATCATCGTGCGATTGTTCTGCACACGGGCGGTACCCGTCATAGTGCGTTCAGTAAACGTCGGCGTCAGGGTGCTGGCTCCGAGCACGTCCTTCTGCTCGATGTTCATCTTCACCTGCACGTCGAGGTTCGGAAACACCTGCGGCGTGAACTTGAGCGTCAAACCGGTCGGTTCGTAGTTGATTACGGGGAAGCCGCCGGTCGGGAATGGATTTCCGATGCCACCTACGCCCGTTTGCGGTGTTCCGGTCTGGACACCGAAGGGATAAGCCTGCGCGGTTTGCACCGGCACACGTTGTCCGATACGCGCTGTCGACTCTTCACCGTTGAAAGCATGAACCTGAGTTGAAGCAATCAGCTTCGTGTTGTCCTTGCTCTGGAAAGCACGCAACACCGACGGTGGAATCACGAGTGCGGCGGCGAGTGCCGTCGGCACACCGCCGACCTGACCCGCCAGGCTAACACCGCGAGCGGCGGAACTGAGCACGCCGTTGTCGGTCAACAGTGAGAAGCCCGGCGATCCACCAAGTCCGTTCTCCAGCGTATGATTGATCTGGTTACCAAACGCGAGCAGATCGTTCTTCGACACTTCGTAGATGTTCACGTCCATGACCACTTCGGCGCGGTCTTTGTCGATGCTCTGCAGCAGATCGCCGATGAGTCGAACGTTCTCTGCGGTGTCACGCACGGTCAAACTGTTCGTGGCTTCGTCAGGCACAACGATCGTCTGCGGACGACCGACTGACGGCGGAATCGCCTGCTGGACCAACGTACGCGCGTCGTTCGGTTTCATGTTCGACAGGAAGAACGTGCGCAGCACGAGTTGTTGATATTGTGGACGACGTGCCTGATCCGCGACGAGGATCGTGCGGCGGCTGAGTTTCTGAAAGAACAATCCTTCCTGAAGGAAGACGAAATCCAGCGCCTGCGCCGTCGTGACGTCTTTGAGGTTGATGTCGATCGGACGTGATTGCGTAAACGATTGCCGGTCGAAAATGACGTTGAGATTCAGTTGGTCCGCGAGACTGCGAATGAGTGTCTTGAGATCGCCGTTGTAGTTGATGATTCGCAGTTGCTGTTCGCGTGGCGTGAAGTCCTGTGGCTGATTCGCTGCGCCGGACGGTGTCGCACTTTCCGGTGCTCCACTCTTCCCATTCCCATTCCCATTGCCGTTACCGTTTCCACTCCCGGTGGTCCTGCCTTCCTTGACGGCCTGCAAACGAAGCATGCGCTCCATCTCTGACACAGCGAGCTCGTTCACCGGGTCGTAACCGTACGCCTGGCGAAAGGCGTTATAGGCCCCAACGAAATCGCCCCGCTCGGACAACGATCGGCCCTGCTGCATGTACGTTTGCGAAGCGTTGAAACTGGCTCGCCGGAAGTGGAGCTGATACTCCATATTCGACGGGTCAGCAGCCACCGCCAGGGTGAACTCCTGGGCCGCTTTGTCCCACTGCTGCGCCTGCTCGTATTGCATGCCGCGCTTGAAGTTTTTCTCGCCCTTCTTGGCAAACGCCGTAATCGGTAAGGAGAGCAAGCAAACGGCCAGTGCGAAGGAGATTAGTGTTCTAATTCGAGTGTTGTTTCTCATGACTTTTTCGTCCGGGAAGTGGGAAGTTTCGCGACCCTAAATTGGCGACCCTAATAATGCTACCGAGACGGCTAAGATGCAAGATCCGCGCTGCCAATTTCCTTACACGCGAAGCCGAAATTTTGGTTCCTCAAACCCGTTATTGTTACTGTTACGTCGGGGGTTGTATTCCCGGATTGGGTGAAGATCCGGAAACACTTACTTCGCGGCACTCATTTCTTCGACGAAGGTCACGCGGTTGATCTCGTGCAAGGTCGAAATACCGCTGAAAACCTTCTGCAGGGCCGACTCTCTCAGGCTCGTCAATCCTTCAGCCTCTGCTGCCCGGCGCACCTCTGAGCCAGGCCGCCTTTCGACAATCATTTCGCGGATATTATCCGACAAGTCCAGCAATTCGTGAATAGCAGTTCGACCGCGGTAACCGGTGTGGTTACAGGCGTCGCAACCGACATTCATGTAGAACGTTCGGCCGCGCTGATCGTCAGGGCGCAAACCCGACTCCAGCAACTCCTCATCGCTCGGATGATAAGGCCGTTTGCAGTACTGGCAGAGCATTCGGATCAACCGTTGCGCCAGTACGCAGTTCAAAGACGAGACGAAGTTGTATGGTTCGACGCCCATGTTCAGGAACCGTCCGATCACGTCGATCACGTTGTTGGCGTGAACGGTGGTGAACACGAGGTGCCCGGTCAGCGCTGACTGAATAGCGATCTGCGCCGTTTCGGTGTCGCGAATCTCGCCGACCATGATCTTGTCGGGATCGTGGCGCAGGATTGAACGAAGACCGCGATCGAAAGTCAGACCCTTCTTTTCGTTCACGGGAATCTGGGTGATGCCGTGAAGCTGGTATTCGACCGGATCTTCAATCGTGACGATCTTGTCTTCTTCGTTTCTGATCTCGTTGAGCGCGGCGTACAGCGTCGTCGTTTTACCGGAACCGGTTGGCCCGGTGACCAGCACCATGCCGTACGGCTCGAGGATGTAGCGGCGAAACTTGCGCAGATGATCTTCCGAAAAACC
>JAICGQ010000336.1 GCA_025923035.1 Pyrinomonadaceae bacterium
CCGATCGTCACATCCAGCTCGCGCACCTCGATCGCACGACAACGCTTACCACTCGCAACGAGATCGTAGATAACCAAACACACGCGGCGATCTTCGGTTTCAAAGCTCGGCCGGTGAAAGCCTGGACCATCTACTTCGACGGCGAACACGGCGATGCAGACAGCGTCTTCACACGGACGGGAAACAACGACTTCACAAACTTCCGCGTCCGCAATCGCGTCAACGTCAGCGATAAGCTCTCGTTTACGGCAGCATTTATCAGCAAAGACAACACCAATCCCGCCGATGTGATCACGAGTCCGTCCGTTCCGTTTGGCACTCCGGCGGAAGCGCTTGACGTGAATGTGAAGAGCCGTAACTTTACGTCCTCGGTTGATTGGACGCCGAATACGAAGTTCTCGCTGAGCAGCGGTTACACGCACATGCGCGTGACGAGCATCGCCGGAATTCTGCTTCCGATCAGTGGTCAACGCCGCGTGGGCCAGAGCCAGTACTACTCGCGCGACAACTTTTTCTTCTTCAATGCTTTTGTGAAGCCCGCGTCGAGGTTGACGTTCTACGCCGGATACCGCATTAATAAGGACGATGGTCAGGGCGACCGCGTGTCCCCATCGAATGTCATCCTGATTGATTCCTATCCGATGTCGTTTCAATCGCCCGAAGCGAGAGTGACGCTCAAATTGAATCGCATGTTGGATTGGAACGTTGGTTATACGTATTACAACTATAAAGACAAGTTTTTCCCGGTTCAGAATTATCACTCTCATTTGCCGTATACGTCGCTCCGAATCTACTTCGGCCGAGGCGAGTGATATCGCAGCTAAATGGCGTCGCGGGCGATCAATTGCAGTCGTAAGGTTGCGTTGTGGCTGTTGATTTGTTGTGCGCTGGTGCTGACCGTTGCCGCATCACCGCAGCGACGCAGACCGCGCGCGCAACGTGCACCACGCGTCGACTACTCGCGTTTTTCTCACCTCACCGCACAACATCGCGCCGCTTGTAGTTCGTGTCACACGTTCCCATCGAAGAATTGGAAAGATGCTCGGAAATCTGACGATGCTTTTGCGGACGTCACCGAGTATCCGGAACACAAGGCGTGTCTCGACTGTCACCGGCAACAATTCTTTGCCCGTGAGCGTCCTGCTCCGCGCATCTGTTTGAACTGTCACATCAACGCCACCCCGAACGACACTGCGCGGTTTCCGTTTCCGAGCCTGGGCGAGAGTTTTCTGGCGACCGCGAAAGGACGCGACTTTGTTTCGGATTTCCGCGTCGCGTTTCCGCATGAGAAGCACACTGACGCCGATTGCGGAGATTGTCATCAGACTCACCAGCCGCAGGACAAGTCGGACGATGAGTTTGTAACGAAGCCGCCGAAAGATATCGGCGACCGGTTCTGGTTGAAGAAAGGGACGTTCAAGACGCGGCCGTTGACGCACGCGGGCTGCTTCACGTGTCACAACCAGGAAAGTGAGTTGGCGCCACTGCCGCCGAACTGCGATGCGTGTCACAAGCTGCCTGGTCCTTCGACTGCGACACGTGTCGTCGATTTCGATGCGTCGTTGGTGAAGACGATGGGTATTCAGGACTGGTGGACCATCACTGCGTGGCGCAAGCGAAGTTCGTCGGGTACGTTTCGACACGAGACGCATCCGGATGTGCCGTGTGCGCAGTGTCATCAGGCGGTGACTACGAACACCCCCGATCGGCGCGTGCCGGTGAAATCATGTGGCGGCGCCGAAGGTTGCCACGTCACGGCTACGGCAGATGATGGTGGGATTCTTAATTACGAGATTGACGAGCGCGGCAAGAGTGCGGCGTTTGTTTGTAGCAAGTGCCACATCGTGTTTGGCAACAAGCCCGTGCCGCCGAGTCACGTTAGTGCGATCCCGAAGCCGAGTAAATGAAAAGAGTAGTTTTCATTGTAGTCATCGTTCTTGCGGCTAGCGCCGGCGAGCCGCGGATGTTTGCGCAAACGAATTACTCGCAATTCAAACACGACAATCCGCAGCATGCGCGGCTGCCGTGTTTGCTTTGTCATCGTCGCACCGACAACTCCGCGCAACCTACGCTGCCGGGCAAGGACAATCATGCGCCGTGCACGGGTTGTCACCAGCAACAGTTCGCAAATTCGGGAAGTGAGATCTGTTCGGTCTGCCATACCGACGCGCAGAGTGGAAAGATGAAAGCGTTTCCGGCGCTGCGGAGTTTTAATGTCCTGTTCGATCATGCGAAGCATTCGAGTTCGGACTGTGGCAGTTGCCATCGACGCAGTCGCGGCGGTGTTGCGTTTACGATCCCGGCGCGCATGAATGCGCATGTGACGTGTTTTGGCTGTCACACTCCTGGTGCGAAGGCGTCGAGCGGAGGCGACATCGCGTCGTGCGGCACGTGTCATAAGCTCGGGCGGTTCGTTCGCACGTCTGAACAGGCGGCGGCGTTTCGCGTGGGTTTCAGCCACGCCAATCATGACGCTTCAGAAAAACTTGCGTGCCGGGCGTGTCACACGGTCAGGCCCGGCCTGCCGTACGGACGGCAAGTGACGTCGCCGGTGGCGCTGAACCATCGTGCACCGGCTCGCACTCCGAGTTGCGCAACTTGCCACAACGGCCAGCGCGCGTTCGGTGGCGACGACTTTTCAGTTTGCAAGCGGTGTCATAGCGGATCCGCGTGGCGCTTTTGACGAGATCCTTTTTACACTGGCCTCCCGCAAGCGAGAGCCTCGTGTAACAGGAGTTCTGACGAACCCTAAACCGCTGTGGAAAGTTTCGCAGTCGTCTGAGCAAAAGCTCGCGCGGCAGCGACTTAAAAGGGGTTTTGGGGCTGGTTTTGCTGACAAAAAGCCCGGCACGGACGTTGCACCAGCATCATGCAGAGAGCGGAATCACCGCAAGGGGAGGCATGATGAAGCAGGTTCAGAACATAGCGTTGGTGGTAGCGGTAATATTCTTGTTTGGCGTGGTCTTTCTAAACGTTGCAGCTCCGGTCCAGGATGCACAAGCTTCCGATACGGCGGCCTTCTACAAGGCAAAGTGTGTGGCCTGCCATGGACAGAAGGCGGAGAAGAAGTTTGATCCGGCCCTGACCGAAGAGCAACAAATCGAGGCGATCATGAAAGGCAAGAAGGTCGAGAAGCCGCCACACATGCCTTCCTACGGTGACAAAGGCCTAACTGCGGAACAGGCAAAAGCGCTGCTGGAACACATGAAACAAATAAGAGGAACGCAGTGATCTAACAAATCCGTGTTCCTCGAACTTCGAGGAACACGGATCTGACTAATGACCAAAGGATCGCCCACTCTCTTCCGAAACTACATCAGCTTCGCCGGCGCGCTCATCGTAACAGCCGCCGTCGTCAGTATTCTTCTGCTTTTCCTCATCGAGCTAACACAAAGATCGGATAACCCGTACCTCGGAATCGTCACTTACATTATCCTGCCGGCGTTTCTCGCTTTCGGCCTGATCGTGATCGTGATCGGCATGGTAATCGAGCGACGCAGACGTCGTCGCTCGCCGGATTCCGCCATACCTGAATATCCAAAGATCGATTTCAACGAGCCGCGACAACGTCGACTCGCAATCACGCTAACGACGCTCGCGTTTATCTTCGTCTGCGCCAGTGCGTTCGGCAGCTATCGCGCTTATGAATACACGGAGTCAGTCGAGTTTTGCGGTGAGGCCTGTCACTCCGTGATGAAGCCTGAGTTCGTCGCCTTTAATGCGACGTCACACGCGCGGATCAAATGCGTCGACTGTCACGTGGGCCATGGCGCGCAATCGTATGCACAGTCGAAATTGTCGGGTGCACGTCAACTGTGGGCCCTGGCGAGAGGCAGTTATTCACGGCCGATCGAGACGCCGGTCCACAACATGCGGCCCGCCGATCAAACTTGCGAACAGTGTCACTGGCCTTCCAAGTTTCACGGCGCAACGTTGAAGACCTTCAATCACTACGCCTACGACGAGAGTAATTCGTTACGACAAACTCGCATGCTCATAAACGTCGGTGGTGGCGATCCTTCGAGTGGACCAGTCGCGGGAATTCACTGGCACATGAACCTCGGCAATCAGATCACGTTCATCGCGAGCGATAAACAACGCCAGGTGATTCCGTGGATTCGCGTGCAGGATCGTAACGGTAACGTGACGGAGTATCACGATCAACGGCGACGCCTCAGTGCCGAGCAGATCGCCTCGGCAGAAAAACGGCGCATGGATTGTATCGATTGTCATAATCGTCCGGCGCATGCGTATTTGCCGCCGGACGTCGCGGTAGACCAGTCGTTCTCGGCAGGGAGGCTCGATCCGTCGTTGCCGTATCTGAAGCGTCAGGCGGTTGAAGTATTGAACAAGCAATATTCAACGGAACAGGAAGCGCTCAACACGATCGCCTCCGGTCTCGATGCGTTCTATCGCACTAACTACAATCAGATCTACTCGCAACGCAGCGACACAATTAAGTCAGCAATTGGCGAAACGCAGCGCATTTTCAAGACTTACTTTTTCCCCGAGATGAAGACGGACTGGTCGACGCACCCGAATAATATCGGGCATCTCTATTCGTCCGGATGCTTCCGCTGTCATGATGGCGACCATGTGAGCGACTCGGGCAAGGTGATTCGCAACGACTGCAACATCTGTCACACCGTGCTGTCCGATTCTGCGCGTCCGACAACGATGCCGGTGACCGTCAACTTTCAGCACCCTGTCGATCTCGGTGGTCTCGCCGATCGCAAGTGCGAAACGTGTCACAAGGCGAACGAACCATTCCGCCACCCCCTCAATCTCGGCGACATCTCGGCCTTTCAATGCGTAGAATGCCATCCCAGGAAGCAGTGAGTTTCAGCGAGCGCGGCTTTGCCGCCCGGATGTGCGGCGGGGCTATGACTCGCCGAAAGCTCGAACTCATAACCTGGGCTTTGCCCATCGTTCGGGACAGGCCCCTGAGTTAAATGAATACAAAGCTCGCAGGCGGAGTTGTTCTGAGTGTGGCGCTCGGCCTGGCCGTGGGTGTAGGAACTTACACGTTTGTCTACGCCCGCGGTTATTCGTACATGACCGACGACCCTGAAGCGTGTGCGAATTGCCACATCATGCAGGAGCAGTTCAGCGCCTGGGTGAAGTCAAGCCATCGCGCAGTCGCTGTCTGCAACGATTGCCATACCCCACCGGGACTAGTCCCAAAGTACATGACCAAAGCACGCAACGGCTTCTGGCACTCTTACTACTTCACGACCGGTTGGTATGACGACAACATTCACATCACGCCGCGCGGACGCGAAGTGACCGAACAAGCGTGCCGCAAATGTCATCAGGAGATCGTACAAGCGATCGAAGGCGCACACGCCGATGTAAAAGACGAACAGACGAGCTGCATTCGCTGTCACAACTCAGTCGGACACATGCATTGAGGTCCCGGGAAACTAGTTTATGAAACGATACTCATTACGATTCGTGGCCCTCGTAGGATTAGTCGTCGCGGTCACCATCTTCGGCCTGGCGTTGCTGGTAAACATTTTTCAGCGCAAGCAGGAGGCGCGCAATCCTTTCTTCAGAGTCGTCGAACTGAACGACGACACGATCGA
>JAICGQ010000337.1 GCA_025923035.1 Pyrinomonadaceae bacterium
GAGGATGCGCAGAGTAGCCCCCATGATCTCAGGCCCGATGCCGTCGCCGTTTGCGACAGTGATAGGGATGCGGTTGGACATTTATTCCAAAAGCCTTTCAGGTATTTTTGCTGAAGCGTAAAAGAAGCACCGAATAGTACGGCAAAGAGCGTCAACGAGCAATTCTGGAACCTGCGCGTTTAAGTTCCAGTTTTGACTGGAGATGCAACTATGTTTTTTCCAAAATATCCTTGACGCCTCCAGAACGCCTCCTGCATACTTTTGCCTACCAGTACCTGCTCTCGCGCTTCAATGGTGAAAGCGCCTGCCCGTGATCGTATAGCGACGAGGTTCGGCTGAATAGAGAGTGAGGCAGTTATTAACTAGTTTAGAAGCCGCTCTCGAGATTTTTTAGAGCACCGGGTGCGTCGCAGCTCGCCGAAAGTATCGGCCGTCTCCCCCGAACTGTATCAGCGATTTCCAGCAAGCCCGCGCTTCCCTTCAGACTAAGGATAGTAGAATGGCTACAAAACTCTACGTAGGTAACCTCTCGTTTCGTACCACGAGCGAGGAACTGCGCGATGCCTTCGCGTCAGTAGGAACAGTGGAATCAGCTTCAGTAATCGAGGATCGGGAAACCGGACGATCGCGCGGCTTCGCTTTTGTGGAGATGGCAACCCCCGAGGAGGCAGCAGCAGCAATTGAGGCTTTTAACGGCAAAGACTTCGGCGGCCGTAATTTGACCGTTAACGAAGCCAAGCCCAGAACTGACCGCGGCGGCGGCGGCGGCGGCCGTGGTGGTTATGGCGGTAATCGCGGTGGTGGTGGTCGTGGTGGTTACGGCGGTGGCCGTGATCGCGACAACGATCGTTACGAGCGCGAACCGCGCTGGTAAATCTTTCGGGGCAGCTCCTTCCCCCACGCTGCCCCTGCTTTCCGTTCCTACAGACTCAAAAACATAGATTCACTTCTATCTGTGTCTCTCGCATGCGGGAGGTCAGTAGAACGGGATTACCGCTGGATAGGTTTGATCTTCAGGCTAAGCCTGTCTTTTCCACGAACGACTTCGATAACGTACTCCTCGCCGCCTTTCATCTCGCCGAGCGCGTACGTGTAGTCGTAGACGTTCTTGATTTCGCGCGTGCCGATCTTAACGATCTTATCGCCGGGTTTGAGCCCCGCGTGTGCGGCGGGTGAATCGTCGCGGACGCCGTCGATCAGCAGTCCGTCATTACCTTCAGCGTAGTTTGGAATCGTTCCGAGGTAGACGCGGAAACCGCCAGTGCGCGGAGTCGCTTCGGTTTTCGCAGTCGTGTAGGTCAGACGCTTGTCGGTGCCATCAACCTCGCGGACGATGTACGACACCAGATCGAGAATACGCGCCTGGTCCGTGTAGTTGATCTTCTCGAACGTGTCTGACGGTTTGTGATAATCGTTGTGCGTTCCGGTCCAGAAAAAGAGCACCGGAACCTGCTTACCATAAAACGAGGAATGGTCGCTTGGGCCATACCCATCTTCGTTCAGCGTCAACGAGAAACTCCGCTTCGTATCGGCAGTGCCTTTCGCGATGATTTCGCGCCACTCTTTCGCCGTTCCCACGCCGCCGATCACCAGCTTCTTGTCCTTCATTCGTCCGATCATGTCCATGTTGATCATGGCGACGGTGTTCGTGAGCGCCGAGATGGGATGATTCACGTAGTAGTTCGATCCGAGCAGACCTTCCTCTTCGCCACCAAAACCGATGAACACGATCGTGCGTTTCGGACGCGGACGTTGCGACGTGAACAGACGAGCTAACTCGAGCATCCCCGCGGTCCCGGAAGCATTATCGTCAGCGCCATGATGAATCTCACCCGCGCGTTGTGCGAGACTCCCACTGCCGCCGCGTCCGAGATGATCGTAGTGCGCTCCGATAACGATCGTTTCTCTCTTCGCAACGGGATCGCTTCCTTCGAGCACGCCGATCACGTTGTAAGCGGGCACTTCTTTACGCAGCACATCAGTGACGAGCGTCAATTGTCCAGGCAGCGGTTGACTCGTCGCTTGCGACTTTGCTTTCGCGATCGCCAGCCAATCGTTCACGGTTGGCGTGCCGAGAATCGAATCAACGCCGCTGCGGGAAACGACAGCCACGGGAATTCCCGCATCACCACCGGTTTGTTCGTAAGTGAGTCGTGCCAATCGCTCGTTCTTAAACTCGCCCTCACGGGCGACGACGAGGAGGGCCTTGGCACCCGCAGTCCGCGCGGCGATCGCTTTCCAACGGACCTCTTCGTACCGCGCAAATTTGCCGTGGGGGTTATCGCCGTCCGGCGTACCCTGCAGAGCAATGACAATCTTGTCTTTGACGTTAAGTCCGGCGTAATCGTCGTAGCTCTGTTCGGACGCCGTGATTCCGAAGCCGACAAACACCATGGTTCCGGCAACTTTCGCATTCGAACCGAAACCGATCGGCATCCAATCGTCGCGAACACGCAAGGTCTGAACTCCCTGCCCGCCAGCTTCGCGAACGAACGTCAAAGTATTTCCCGTCCCAAGCTCGACACCGGCGACGTAAGGAAACGATTGCAGATAACGCGCCATGAGTTGGCTGCCGCGACGCGTCGCGGGCCCGCTCGCGGCAGGCCGAAGACCGAGCCGCGCGAACTCACCAGCGATGTAACGCGCGGCGTCGTTGGCGCCGGCGGTTCCGGTGCGTCGTCCGTCGAGTGCGTCGGATGCGAGATAGCTGACGTGTTGTTGCAGTCGTGAAACGCTGGGCTCGTTTTGCGGCGATACCTGTTGGGCAAACGCAACGGTGGAGACGAGCAGCAGAACACAGATTTGTAGCAGTCGTTTGAAATTCATAATCGTTTATTCCACCCAATCGGCGATGAAAATATTCGTGTCACCTTGTTTCGCTGCGTTGCGATTCGACGCGAACACAAGCTTCTTCCCGTCCGGTGAAAACATCGGAAAGCCGTCAAACACTTCGCTGAAAGTGATCCGTTCGAGGCCGGTGCCGTCGACATTGATCGTGTAAAGATCGAAATTGCGACCGCGCGCGTCGTCGAGGTTCGACGAAAAGATGATGCGTTTTCCGTCGGGGAAGAAGTATGGACCGAAGTTCGCTTTGCCGTTGTTCGTTACCTGACGCTTGTTCGATCCATCCGCATTCATCACAAAGATCTCGAGCGTGGTCGGGCGAATCAGGTTTTGTTTGAGCAAACTCGTGTAGTCAGCTTTTTGCTCATCAGTCTTCGGGTGGTGCGCCCGGTAGACGATTTGTTTACCGTCGTAAGACCAGAATGGACCACCATCGTAACCAAGCTCATTCGTCAAACGCCGCACGTTCTTGCCGTCAGCGTCCATCGAGTAGATGTCGAGATCGCCGTCGCGCATTGAAGTGAAGACGAGTTTCTTGCCGTCGAGCGTAATCGTCGTCTCGGCGTCATAACCCGGCGTATTCGTCAATTGCTTCGCGTTCGACCCGTCGGCGTTGGCGGAAAAGACGTCGTAAGTAGGATAGATGGCCCAAACGTAGCCGCGGGAGAAGTCAGGTTTCGGCGGGCACTGCTTGTCGCCAAGATGCGTCGACGAATAAAGCACGCGTTTGCTGCCAGGAAAGAAGTATGAACACGTGGTGCGACCTTCGCCGTTCGAGATCATCCTGGCGTTCGAGCCGTCGACGTTCATCGTGTAGATCTGATCGCAGCCGTGACCTTCACGCGTGGCCTGAAAGATCAGTTGCTTGCCGTCGGCTGAGAAGTAGGCTTCGGCGTTTTCACCGCCGAAGGTCAACTGCTTGACGTTTCGCAGGTGCTTTTCATTCGGCAGGAGCAGGTTGTCGGTTTGAGCGCGGGAAGCGCCGGCGTTGATCAGCGACGCGCTAATCAGTAACGCCAGCACGAATAGGGGCGCGAGAATCTTCATAGTTTAGGACCCGTGTTTTCCGGTTACGAGTGATTAACAGAATCAGAGCGATACTACCGACGATCAAACTGATCATCTGCGAGGTTGAAAGTCCGGTCAGCGTCGTCAGGCCGAGAATGTCGCCACGCGGATCGTCCCGCACGAACTCGATCGCGAAACGAATCACCGAGTAAACGAACGCGTAAACAAGTATCACCTGGCCGTCGAATCGTTTGCGCTTGTGCAGCCAGAGCAGAAAGACGAACACCAGCAGCATCGCAAACGACTCGTAGAGTTGCGTCGGGTGCAGGTGCTGGTCGATCGGCACGCCGGTGATGTCATGGCCCAACTCGGTAAACTTCACTCCCCACGGCAGTGACGTTGGTTCACCCCAGCAACATCCGGCGGCGAAGCATCCCTGGCGTCCGAAGAAGTTACCAATCGCGATTCCGGGGGCGCAAGCGTCGGCCGTCTTCCACCACGGCAACTGGTAGCGCTTCATCAGGAAGTAGCCGGCGATGACGGCGCCGAGCAGTCCACCATAAAACACGCCGCCGGAACGCAGGAAATCCAACGACAACAAACCAAGCGGATTCTCGCGATATTCCGGCTCAGTGAACAGCATCAGGATCTTCGAGCCGATGAGCGACGCCAGCAACATCCACAGGCTGAGATCGTAAATGCGCTCGCGCGGCAATCCGTCGCGCTCCGCCAGCTTGACCGTGATCAGGATGGCAGTCAGAAACGCGATCGCGAGAAAGACGCCGTAGGTGTTAATTGGAAAACTGCCGATGCGAAAAAGCTCAGGGTACATGTGTTAGTACTTAGATCTTTGTACTCAGTACTTTGTTGCTTTGTGCCAAGTACAAAGAACTAAGTACAAAGCACAAACCTCAGGACGATGTGGTTGTCGATGCTGCCGCCGTCTGTTTCCGGTTGCCGAGGAAGAGATCGAGCATCAACAACACGGCGCCGATGCAGATACTCGCGTCGGCGATGTTGAAAGTCGGCCAGTGGTAGTCGCCCGCGTGCATGACGATGAAATCGACGACGTAGCCGAGGCGCACGCGGTCGGTCAGGTTGCCAAGGATGCCGGCGAGTAACAACGCGCACGCGCCGAGCACGCGATCGTCGTTGCGCGGCGTCTTGATGAAATAGTAGAAGACGGCGACGGAAGCGGCGGCGGCGAGCGCGACGAAGAACCAGCGTCCAAACGAGCCACCGTCCTGAAGTTGGCCGAAAGCGATGCCCGGGTTCTCGGTGTACGCAAACTGAAGAAAATTGCGAATGACGATGCGATCCTCACCGAAGCGTAGCGTCTTCACCGCCCATGCTTTTGATGCCTGGTCGGCGAGGTAGATGCCGAACGCGGCGAGCAGATAACCCGCACGCCACGCGAAGCGCGGCCGAAGATTTCCATTCTGATCAGTTTTCAAATCATTTAATCCGCGGTTTCTATTTCGGCGAGTGCCGCGACGCAGCGCTCGCAAACAGTCGGATACGCTTCAGACTCACCAACGCGCGTCGAGTAGTTCCAGCAACGCTCGCACTTCTCACCTTCCGCCCGCGAAACCGTGATCGACTGCGATCCTTCTACAACTTCAACTTGCGAGACGATAAAGATGTAACGCAGATTGCTCTCATACTTTCGCAGCAATTCCAAAAAGTCGCCCGTTTCCGCTATCGTTACCTTGGCCTCCAGCGAGCTGCC
>JAICGQ010000338.1 GCA_025923035.1 Pyrinomonadaceae bacterium
GGTGATCTCGTTTTTGTAACGGCGCAGACCGGTCGCGATCCCGATACAGGCAAACTCGAAGAAGGTCTCGAAGCACAAACGCGTCGCATGCTGTCGAACATCGACGCGATCCTGAACGCCGCGGGTTGCACGGCGGCCGACATCGTGAAGGTCACACTGCTGTTGGCGGATATAAAAGATTTCAAGGCGGTGGACCAGATTTATGCGGCGTGGTTGCCGGGACTTGGCATAACCCCGCTGCCTGCCCGTACCGCGTTCGCGGCCGCGTCGCTTCCGGCAGGCGCGCTCGTTATGCTCGACGTCGTCGCGGCGTATCCCGTGGAGTAGTCGTTGGATTCCTCACATGCGTATAGCCCTCGTTATTGCCGGCCTCGGAGGTGGTGGCGCGGAACGTGTTTGCGTGAATCTCGCGAATGCGTGCGTCGCGCGCGGCCATGAGCCAACCATCCTCACGATCTCGCAAAACAATCGTGCGCCCGCTTACGCGGTTGATGAGCGCGTTGGGCGATGCGATCTGGGTTGTCCTCGTCCGGCGCGACCTGACGAACTCAGTCAGGCTGCAATCGCCACTCTGCTTCGGTTTTTCGAGTTGACGCGCTGCCCGCAACTCACAAAAGACATTGCCACGATCGCGATGCTTCGTCAGGCGATTCTCGCGACTAAGCCGGACCTCGTCGTGTCGTTCATCGACCGGACAAACATTCGCGTCGTAGCTGCGATGGCGGAAACCGGTGTGCCCGTGATCGCTTACGAAGCGACCGATGCGCGGCGAATCTCGTTAGGAATATTGCAGGGAGCGCGCGAAGAGATGTACCGGCGAGCGGCGGCGGTCGTAGCGCTCGATCCAGCGATTGCCGACTGGTTGAAAGCAAAGGGTGCGCGGGCACACGCGATTGCAAATCCACTGGTCGCACCTCCACATACGAAGCACATAGTTGAAAAGCAACGGCGAAACCTCATCACGTTGTCTCGCTTGTCTGCAGAAAAGCGACCCGAGTTTCTGGTGCGATCATTTGCGAGTATCGCGTCGCGGTTTCCGGAATGGGACCTCGAGATCTACGGCGATGGACCACAGCGCAACACACTCGAACATCTGGTTGAGAAACTCGCGCCGAACCGAATTCATTTTCGCGGGTTCACTACGGAACCGTACGAGGTGCTGGCGAAGGCAGATCTCTTCGTCTCAGCTTCGCGTCTTGAGGGTTTTGGAAATGCGATCTGGGAAGCGCTTGCGTGTGGCGTGCCGGTGGTCGCAATGGACGCTGGACCACCAGTGCGCAGAATCGTGCGGCATGGCATCGACGGCTTGATTGTGAGTCAGAACACGATGGCTGCGCTCGCGGAGGCGCTGGCGAAGTTGATGGGTGATGAATCGACTCGTGCGGCTTACGCTTCCCGGGCGCCGGAAGTCGTCGTGAGGTTCCCGTTCGAATCGGCGCTCGACCGATGGGAGGAATTGTTTCGCGCGATCTCTCTTTCATACTCGGCGACATAATCGCGGGCCATGCGCTGGTAGTGAAACTCACGCATCGCTTTCTCACGGCACGCGCGCGGCGAGATACTTCCGATTCTTCTGATTGCCGACGTGTATTCGCGATCATCGCGACAAACGAAGCCGACGTCGGGCGAGATAATCTCCGGACACGCGCCTTTGTTACTGCAGATCACAGGCGTGCCTGACATCAGCGCCTCAACCATTCCCAAACCAAATGCTTCGTCAACTCGCGTGGGGAAGATAAATGCGCGCGCGCCTGCCAGTAGCTCCGCCTTTCGCCGGCCCCTGACGTCGCCCACATACGCCGCGCCAATCTGCCGGCACAGTCCCGTAATTCTCATGATGCGCTTGTAGTTGTTGGCCGTCCCTGCGACGACGAGCTTTACCCGCATGCGAACGGCAAGCGAGATCGCGATGTCGAGGCCTTTCTTCATCTCCCAATCCATCGACGACATGAACAGGAAATAATCGCGCTTCGTTTTGGAGTAGATGCACGCCTCCGGATCGACGCCGTTCAAGACGAAGCGTTGCCGATTGTGACGGTGCGCGAGTGTGCGTGAGACGAAGATCCAGTTCTCGGTCGTGGGCCGTTGGGCCATGCCGCGCGTTCTCATGTCGATGTGACAGGTTGAGACCCACGGCTTGCCGCGCGCTTGCCACTCGCGGATCAATAAGTCGTCGCGATCCGAGATTGTGTGCAGGATGTCGGCATCCCAGACCGGTTGCGTGACCAGGCGCACGCCGGGCGGCAGTGGTTTCGCTGCGCCTTGTCGCAGGAGGTAGAAGACTTCATGGCCCAACTCCGCGAGTCCTTTACCGATCAGGTCGTGAATCCAGAAGCCGGAGCCTGACGGGTACGGCTTTGGATGTGGACCAGTACCGACGTCGGCAAAGGCCGGATAACGGTGCTCAGATGAGAGGAGGATGCGCATGTTGGTCAGCAGAGGTGCACGTCGAGACGTCCGTCGACGCAGGCGATCCACTGCCCATTGTTCTGTTTATGCGCGTCGACGTGATGCATTCCGCGCGCGTTCCAGCCGTCTCCGGATGATGACAGGACAGGGCTGTTTGAGTGTTCGGCTTCTACGTAAGTTTCGCGGGTTAACTCGTTGATTTCAAAGGCCCTGACGCGTGTGCCGTAATCGGGTACGCAGTCCTGTGCAAAACGGACCAGGCGCCGATCGATTTGCAAAATTCGTCCTGCGGGACGGGCGCGTGACTGGTCGTTGGTGATCAGCGGGCTGCGCGGATGTTCTCTCCATGGTCCAACGAGATCGCGCGCGAAGTAGAGTCGCAAAATGTCGTGTCCGTAAGGTTGAGTACAGGTGAACAGCCACCACAGATCGCCGCAGCGCACGATCGAGGGATCGGCGTGTAGTCCTTCGATCAGTCGGTGCTGCAGCGTCCACCGAGTCGGGAAGTCGTCCGCTTTGTACAGGCACACTGCGGTCGCACCGAGTGTCTCGGGAATCATGTAGAGCTGACCCTGCCACTCGAAGACGTATGGATACGAAAGATGAAATGGTTCCTCCAGGACGATCCGTCGATAGGTCCAGTTGAAACCGTCGTCGCTGGTCGCCAGGGCGATCACGCCGCGCTGCGTCTCGCGATTCAAGACTTCGAAGAACATGAACCAGCGGCCGTTGTGATGCAGCATGAACGGATCGGCAACGAATTCGGCCACAGTATCCGTGACGTCCGTGTGCCTCAAAACCGGATTATCAGCAGCCGGGCGAAGTTCGAACGGCGAGTCGCCGGTGTAAATGCCGATGGACCACATTAGATCATTCGCAGCAGATCGTCGCGATCGGGAATTGCGAAAGTATAACCGCGAACACGGCCCACGAGACACGACGGTTCAACGTCGAATTCGACCACGGATCCGTCTTTTGTCTGTCGCACTCTGCGGGTTTGAGCACGATCGTTCCAGGCGCGAACGGAATACCGGATACCATCAATCGTTCTAATCTGTGTTTCGAGTCCGCCGTCCCGGAGTTGACGCGAGGTTCCCTGGACCAACAATCCATCGACGCTGCGCAACGAACGTGCAACCCGGTTGTCAATCGCACTGCGTATGATGTTGCTGTTGCCGCGCGACTTGTAATCGGCGACTGCGCGGTTGAGACCCTCATAGAGAGTCGAGCAGTAGAGTGCATCGATCGGTTTATTCTCAAACTCCGCGCGGGCGATGATCGAATCACGGTACGCCGCACAGGTCGTCATCAACTCACGATAGACGCCGGCGAATTCACGCACCAGAGTCTTCACCTTTTCTTTCTTCTTCGCGATTTGATACCGGTTGCCCTTATAGACCGGTCGCAGGCGTTGCAGGTAAGACGGACCGCCGGAAAAATAATCGCGAGGGGATCGCCGGAGGAGATTAAAAACATCGAGCACCGAAAGATCCTCGACAACTTTGCGCGCCACGCAGGCCGAGCCCTGGTTCTTCATCGCCGCCATTTCAAGCAGCAGTTCCGTGAACCTGTCGGCCAGATCGGCGCTGATCTGCTTGGCGAGTTCCGTCTTCAGGCCTGCGGCGCTTAAGAGCTGTATCTGCAAGTGTTTGCGGTATGCGTGGTCCATCTCGCTCGAGACGTTGATCCACTTCGCATTCAAGCGTTCTCGCGTAGTTGGGTCCGTGGTCCTGAGCACTCGGCGGTACATCTCGGCGAGGTAGTAACCACGGTCCTTATGCTCGGCGCCGAAGCTTGATTGAAGGTAATCGAGTTTGAAGATGGGCGCCGTTCGCGGCTGCGTCGATTGCGTCGGCAGGTCCAACATTGCCCCGCTCATTTCCATGTTCGACGGGCTCAGTGCACCATGAATCATCCGCCAGCGAAACGACTCCGCCGCCGCCTGCGCGTGATCGTCGATGACGCGCAGCATCGTCGCCGCGATATCGGGTGCGCCGTTGCTGACGAGCTGCTGTGTGGCGTTCGTCATCTCCACGAATATGTGGAGCGGTAACTGGCTGCCACGCGCGCGTCTCGCCAGCAAGTGACCGGGGCGCAACTGTGGTCCAGCGCGAACGGCAAGCGCGATATGACGCTTTCTGCCTGAAGGCTCGGTCACATGTTTGCCCTGATCGATGATCGCGACGATGCGCGTCGATCCGGGTGTGAACAGGTTGTGGTTCACCTCGCCGAAGACCGCTTCCGAAAGACAGTCTTCAAAGTGCACGCCTCCGTGCGAGTGAACGAAATCATCTTTATCGATGTGGCGAAACAGCGGTGTGAAGCCGATGCCTTTGACGTAAAGATTGCCGTCACCGAGAAACCCCGCGCGTCCGGCGCCGAGCGCAGGACTGACGCCGTCGCCGCCGTATTTATCGGCGTACATCGTTACGGGTATTTGGCCGTTGATCTCAGCGGGCGCGACCGCGCGGAGCGAGAGTGAAGTAATTAGCTGTTCGTGAAGTTCTGCTGTGAGTCGATTACTCGGCGGAACGTTGAAGCCCAATTCACGCGCGAGATCGAAGTTGCACCAGACGACCTGGCCGGGGTGACGAACCGCGGGAAACTCGGCAAAAGCCGCTTTACCCAACAACTCAATGACTGACGGTAACACGGCTTTTAAGTGGCCAGGCCGATCTCGTTGAATCGCAGTTGGACCGCAGCCCGGATGCTGCGGGCGCATGCGATGTAGGCCGCCTTGCCTTTGCCGATCGGATCTTCGACGTCGCGTTGAAGATCGAGGCAGAAGGTCTTACCGGCAACCGAGGGTAGCATTTCGATCACTTTCTGGCGATGTTCACTGGTAAGGCAAAAGATCAGTTCGGCGCGTTCGGCGAGCTCGGGTGTCAGGCTGCGGGCGGCGTGAGGTTTGACGGGAACGTTGAGCGAGCGCAGCACCTCTGCCGCTTCTGCTGTGAGCGGCGCTCCGACGCGCGCCGAAACGCCGGCACTGAGCGCGCGAACGTTCACGGTTTCGAGTGATTCGTAGGGTATGCGAAGTCGTCGCGCGATCTCGGCGTTGGCCATCGCGGCGGCCATCGGTGAGCGACACGTGTTGCCGCTGCATACGAAGAGAAACAGTCGCTCGGGTTGTAACGCAGGGGCGCGGCGCGGTTTGAGAAAC
>JAICGQ010000339.1 GCA_025923035.1 Pyrinomonadaceae bacterium
CAGCCGGTACCGAATGCAAACCCCGCTACCAAAGATTGGGTCGGCGCGATCGCGTTGAGCGGTGAAGGTGGACCAGTGATCGCAACGGCTTCAGGTCGCGAAGTGCGACTCGCCAGTGGCGCCACCTTCCCATTTCCCGGTGGAGCATTGAATACGCCACCGTCATTCGACGGCGTCTTGCAGATCGACTTCAGCTACGACTTCAAAACCGATCTCGTGTTGGCCGGCGCCGGTGGTGTGCGTTTGATGCGACAGGAGAGTCCGTCGTCGTTTACCGACGTGACTGCAGAAACCAAACTTCCTGCGAATGTCGTCAACGCCGCATACACGGGCGCGTGGAGTGCGGACATCGAAGCCGACGGCGATCTCGACGTCGTGCTCGGATCCACCGCCGGAACTCCGACGGTGTTGCGAAATAACGGTGACGGCACATTCCTCGATATTCGTCCGTTTGAAGGAACATCGGGACTGGCAGGTTTTGCCTGGGCCGATATCGATCAGGATGGCGATCCCGATGCGTCTGTCATCGATTCGACCGGCGCCCTGCACGTTTTCAGTAACGAACGGCAAGGGCAGTTCAGCAAACGATCATTGCCGCCGAACTTTCCTGCCGCGCGCGCGATCAGCGCAGCGGACATCAACTGGGACGGCGGCTTCGATCTCGTTATCGTGCAGGCGGACGGAACCATCACGCGTTTGTCTGACAAAGATCACGGCGCGGGCTGGGACCAGGCGGAAGTCGGCCGGATTGGCGAACAGCCACGCGTTCCGGTGAACTTGCGCATCGTCGATCTCGACAACAACGGCGGCTTGGATTTGTTGCTTCTCTCAACTCCCGTCGGTTCGATCGTCTGGTTGAGCGATCAGGAGGGTAAGTTTTTTCTCCACAAAGACATCACGTTTGGCGACCGGCTGTTCGACGTCGCCGACGTGAACGCTGACGGCCGTCTCGATGTCCTTGCTTTCACCACAGAAGATAAAGCGATTCAGTTGATCAACAGCGGCACGAAGAACTATCACTGGCAAGTGGTCCGCCCACGCGCGGTTGAAGCTGTCGGCGATCAACGCATCAACCCCTTCGGCGTCGGTGGCGAAATGGAAGTGCGCGCCGGGCTATTGGTCCAGAAGCAGCCGATCACGGGTCCGCTGCTTCATTTCGGTTTAGGTGAACAGCCTGCGGCGGATGTGATTCGCGTTGTGTGGCCGAATGGATCGGTTCGCGCCGATTTTGACGTGAAAGCAGACCAGCAAATCGTGACCGAGCAGCGCCTGAAAGGTTCGTGTCCGTTTCTTTTTGCTTTTAATGGCAAGCAGATGGAGTTTGTCAAAGACTCCGTGCCCTGGAGTTCAGCTATCGGCCTCCGCATCAACACGCTGGGAACAGCTCGAGTGGAAGCAACGGAAGAGTGGTACAAGATCGGCCGGGATCAACTCGTTCCGCGCGATGGCTATTACGACATACGGGTGACCGCCGAACTCTGGGAGACTTATTACTACGATCATCTCTCGCTGATGGTCGTCGATCATCCCGAGGGAACCGAGATATTCGTCGACGAACGATTCGTCATCCCGCCGGCAAAACTCGCGGTCACGACCGTCGCCACTCCGAGAAAGATCGCGCGCGCGATAGACGACAATGGGCAGGACGTAACCGCCATCGTCAGCACGCTGGATGGAAAGTATCTCGACACGTTTGGACGCGGTAAGTACCAGGGTGTGTCACGAGATCACTACGTCGAGATCGATCTCGGGAACGACACGCCGCCAAGCGGGCCTCTGTGGTTAATTGCGCATGGCTGGATGCATCCGACGGACTCTTCGATCAACGTCGCCATCAGTCAAGGTCAACTGGAACAAGCGAAACCTCTAAGCCTGGAAGTCCTCGAAGCAAACGGCAATTGGAAAACCGTCCGACCAAACCTGGGGTTTCCCGCAGGAAGAAAGAAGATCTGTTTGTTTGATCTTGAAAATGTGTTTCCGTCAGGCGCGCCACGCAGGCTGCGTTTGCGAACGAATCTGGAGATTTACTGGGACAAGTTCGAATGGGCAGTGGGTCTGCCCGACGCAGAGCCAAAAACGACCAGACTTGCTGCCGACGTTGCCGATCTCCAGTATCGTGGCTACTCAGTAATCAACCAAACGGATGATTCGTCACCGGAAATACCCGACTATAATCGTCTTTCCAGCTCGAAGCAGATCTGGCGCGATCTGATTGGCTATTACACGCGGTTCGGTGACGTGCGAGAGCTGTTGCAAAGTATCGACGACCGCTACGTAATCATGAATGCCGGAGATGAAATGAAGTTTCGTTTCCCGGCTCCGGCCGCGCCGCAGCCGGGCTGGGTGCGCGACTTTATCATCGCCGGTGACGGCTGGATCAAGGATGGAGATCTGAACTCGACATTCTCCAAAACCGTGCAGCCCTTGCCGTATCACGCTAAAAACGAATACGTTACGCCGCCCGGCCGACTCGAAGATGAACCAGTCTATCGCCGTTTTCCCGACGATTGGCAGACCTACCACACGCGATACGTATCGACCGAAATCTTTCAAAACGCGCTGAGGTCACAACGAAGCAAATGACTGGTCGCAAGTCAGCAAAGGTAATTCTGATTGTAGTGTTCGTCGCGTTGCTCGCGACGCCTCTCGCGATCAAACGATTCAAGGCGCGTCGCGAAGCAGCCAATGTTGTGCGCGACACGACGAGTGCGCTGGCGCGCTATGGCTTCTACCTCGAAGAAGTCGGGCAGGCGTCGAAAGCAAGTTTCACTCATCAGGCCCCCACCCTCGACAAACAGTTGGACCACATCATGCCGCAGGTCGCGTCGATGGGCGCGGGCGTGTCGATCGTCGATTTCGATCGCGACGGCTGGTCGGACATTTACGTGACGAACAGTGGCGAGGGAAGTAAGAACGCGCTGTTCAGAAATGCCGGAGACGGTTCGTTCAAAGACGTCGCGGCGGATCTGGGAATCGCTGATGTCAATCAACCCGGCACGGGCGTCTCGATGGGCGCGGTGTGGGGCGACTACGACAACGACGGTTACGAAGATCTGTTTCTCTACAAGTGGGGCAAGCCGGAACTGTTTCATAACGACGCGGGACAAAAGTTTTCGCGCGTCACCGACAAGGCGAAGTTGCCGGCGTGGGTCAACGCAAACACCGCGATCTGGTTTGACTACGATCGCGACGGTCGACTGGATCTGTTTCTCGGCGGCTACTATTCCGAAGACGTAAACCTCTGGCAACTCCAAACGACGAAGATGATGCCCGAGAGTTTTGAGTATGCGAAGAATGGCGGACGCAAGTATCTCTTCCGCAATCTTGGCGACGGGTTGTTTGAAGAAGTCAGTCAGAAGGTCGGGATCGATTCGAGACGATGGGCGTTGGCTGCGGCGGCTGCGGATTTGCGCGGCACCGGCAACACGGATCTTTTCATCGCGAACGACTACGGCATCTCCGAACTCTTCTTCAACGACGGCGGCCAGTTTCGCGAAGTCGGAAAAGAGACGGGCGTCGGGTTCTCGCCAAAGAGCGGGATGAACGCGTCGATCGGCGACGTTCTCAACCAGGGTCGTTATGCGATCTATGTTTCAAACATTTCCGAAGAAGGCGTGCTGATCCAGGGCAACAATCTTTGGGTGCCACGCGAAGGAACCTCGGGCAATTCGCTGCGCTACGACAATCTCGCCCGCGCGATGGACGTCGAGATCGGCGGCTGGAGTTTCGGCGCGCAATTTGGTGATCTCAATAACGACGGGACGCTCGATCTTTATCTCGTTAACGGTTACATATCCGCCGATCGCGATTTGAACTACTGGTACGACTTTTCGAAGATCGCCGGCGGCAACTCCACGATCATCTCCGACGCGTCGCATTGGCCCGCGATGGATGGACGCAGTTTGTCAGGTTATCAGCAGAAGAAAGTCTGGTTGAACGACGGCGCCGGGAAGTTTGTCGACGTCGCGCAGGCCGTCGGCGCCAGCGATGTTTACGACGGCCGTGCGGTGGCGATGGCGGATCTGTGGAACCGCGGCGTGCTCGACGTCGTCGTCGCGAATCAAAAAGGTCCGTTGCTGATCTACAAAAACAACGTGACGCCGGAAAACAAGTGGATCGAGTTTGAGTTGGAAGGATCGTCGAGCAATCGCAGCGCGATCGGAGCGGAAGTGCGGTTGTTCTGGAACGGACGACAACAGGTGCAGCAAGTTTCGGGAGGCAACGGTTTCTGTTCCCAGAACCAGCGACGGTTGCATTTCGGTGTTGGCAAGAATCCACAAGTTGAAAAGGCCGAGATTCGCTGGCCGTCAGGAAAAGTCGAAACGATCGACAAGCCTGCAGTGGGACAAAACTACAAGATCAAGGAGTCTGCATGAGCCAGTCCGCCTCGCAATCTGCGCAAGGCTCTCAATCGATCTCCCCTCCAATAGTTGCCGGCGCCGCCAAGCGGAAACTCAGTTTCGAGAACCGCTATATGGCGCCGCTGTTTATCACGCTCATTCTGCTCCTGGGCCATGTCAGCTACGGCATTCTGGAAGGCCTGGAAACGATCGGCATAGCGATCGTCGTGGCGATTGTTGCCGAGCTGGTGCTGGGTCGGATCTTTTATGGCAAGTGGCTGAATCTCGCGAGCGCGTATATCAGTGGAATCAGTTGCGGCATTCTGATCCGTTCGCCTGCGGTTTGGCCGTTCGCTCTCGCGAGCGTGCTTTCGATCATGTCGAAGTACGTGTTGCGGGTGAAGGGAAGGCATCTTTGGAACCCTTCGAATTTCGGCATCTGCGTGCTGCTGTTTCTCGCGCCTGAGACGGTCGCGGCGTTGAGCGTTCAGTGGGGCAACTTCAAGTGGCCGCTGATCGTGATTTGGGTTCTCGGTTCGATCATCATCTGGCGTGCGAAGCGGATTCACATCAGCGCCACTTACGTCGCTTCGTTTTTCGCGTTCGCGTTTCTGCGAAGTTACGTCACCGGCGACTCGTGGTGGGCGGAGGTCGCGCCGATGACGGGACCGATGTATCAACTCTTCGTGTTCTTCATGATTACAGATCCCAAGACGACGGTTAAATCGAAAAAGTGGCAATGCATTGTCGTGTTTTTTGTGGCGTTCGTGGAGATGTTGCTGCGGCTCAATCACGTAGTGCACGCGCCGTTGTACGCGCTGTTCCTGGTTGGACCAACGGCGCTGCTGATCGAGATCTGGCTGGAGTCGCGTCGTCCGGTCGTGCTGCGAGAGTCGAACGCCACATGACTTTTAAGAATTCGTGTTCGAGTTTGATTTTGCTGTGTCTGGCGGTTGCCCCCTTGTTTGTGGGTTGTAAGCAACAGAATACCGTTGCGCCGCCGTCCGCGACGCCGGAACAGGCAGCGGCGCCTTCACCATCGCCGAGTCCAACACCGCCACGTCCTTCCGGGCCGATCGAATACACGGACGTCACATCCGACGCCGGCATACGCTTCAAACACAACAGCGGAGCGTTCGGGAAAAAGTACCTGCCCGAAACGATCGGCGCGGGTGGCGCGTTTCTCGATTA
>JAICGQ010000340.1 GCA_025923035.1 Pyrinomonadaceae bacterium
GCCGCAGTGAAATACACGATCGAACGCGCGCGCGCGGAAGTATCCGCGAGCCAGGCGAGAATCACGCAAGCGCAACTCGATCTTAGTTACTGCGACATCCAGGCGCCGATTAGCGGCGTCATCGGTTTTCTACAAGTTGACGAAGGAAACCTCGTCGGTCGCGGCGACGCGACGCTGCTTGCGACAATCTCGGCGTCTGACCCGTTACTCGTCGATTTCAACGTCAGCGAGATCGAATACCTCAAGCTCACCGATCCGGAAACTGCCGGTAAAACAGCGAACGACTTGAGTTTCGATCTGATGCTGTCAGACGAGAGCGTCCATCCGCATCATGGGAAGTTTCGCGTATTGGACCGCAGTGTCGATCCGACAACGGGAACGCTCAAAGCGCAAGCTGCGTTTCCGAACCCCGGCAGCTATCTGCGACCGGGCCAGTTTGCCCGGCTTCGCGTTGCTGTGGCCCAACGAGAAAACGCGATCCTCATTCCCCAGCGCGCGGTCCAGGAACTCCAGGGCGCCAACACAGTCATGGTTGTCGATGCTGAAAACAAAGTGCAGCTACGCACCGTCAAGCTCGGCGACAAAGCCGACAAAGACGTCGTCGTACTTGAAGGTCTCAGCAGCGGCGAACGCGTGATCGTTGAAGGCATGCAGAAAGTAAGACCGGGAGGCCAGGTCAATCCTTCAACCGGCAATCAACAAACGGCCTCGAGCACGCATGGAGGGTGACAACCCGTGTCTAACTTTTTCATTCGCCGTCCGATCGTCGCGATTGTCATCTCGATCCTGACGCTGTTAATCGGCTTCATCGTCATTCGCGGCCTTTCGATCGAGCAATATCCTTTTCTCGCCCCACCGAACATTCGTGCGACTGCCACGTACCCCGGCGCTTCCGCTGAAGCAGTCGAACAATCGGTAGCCACTCCCATCGAGCAGGAAGTGAACGGCGTCGATCGCATGATCTACATGAAGTCGTCAAACACCAGCGACGGCCGCATGTTACTTGACGTCAACTTCGAAGTCGGCACGGACCAGGACACGGCCAACGTACTGACGCAAAACCGTGTGTCCACTGCCGCTGCTCGTCTCCCAGCCGAAGTGAACCAGCAGGGCGTTACGGTAAAGAAACAGAGTCCCAGCATCCTGATGGTGATCTCGCTCTACTCACCAAAAGACGCCTACGACGCAAACTTCCTGATCAACTACGCCGGTATCAACCTGCGCGATCAGATCCTGCGTATTCCGGGAATCGCCCAGGTCGATCTCTTCGGCGGCACTGACTACGGCATGCGCGTCTGGATCAAACCCGATCGAATCGCGAAGTTGGGACTGACTCCTGCGGACGTGATCGGGGCGATCAAAGAACAAAACCTCCAGGCCCCGGCAGGAAAGGTTGGCGGAGCACCAACGCCAGCCGACCAGGAATTTACAGAGACTGTCAGCGCACCCGGTCGTCTCATCACGCCGGAGGAGTTTGAAAACATCATCATTCGGCAAACAGCCACCGGCGCAGTCGTGCGGATCAAAGACATCGGCAGAGCGGAACTCGGATCTCAGGATTACAACTCGTTCGGTCGACTCAACGGCAAACCCGGCGGCGCGATGGCTGTCTATCTTCTGCCCGGCGCCAACCAGCTTCAGGCCGCGGAAACGATCTACGAGACGATGGACCACGCCAAAACGCTGTTCCCGCCTGACATGGATTACAAGATCGTCTACGACACAACACCGGCGGTCGAAGCATCGATCCACGAAATTATGAAAACGTTCGTGGAAGCGTTGATACTCGTCACCATCGTCGTCTTTGTATTTCTGCAAAACATCAGGGCGACCATCATTCCGCTACTGACGATTCCAATTTCTCTCGTCGGCACGTTCATTTTCTTCCCGCTGCTCGGGTTCTCAATCAACACGCTGTCAATGTTTGGCCTGGTACTGGCGATCGGCATCGTGGTCGACGACGCGATCGTCGTCGTGGAGGCGGTGATACATCACCTCGAACATGGTCTGTCTCCGAAGGAGGCAACCATCAAGGCCATGGCCGAGGTCTCTGCTCCAGTCATAGGCATCGCGCTGATTCTCTCGGCGGTGTTCGTGCCTGTCGCGCTGCTCGGCGGCCTTGTCGGCAGCATGTACAAGCAGTTTGCCTTGACGATCGCGATCTCCGTGTTGCTGTCGGCGTTCAACGCGCTGTCGCTGACCCCGGCGCTTTGCGCGCTGCTGTTGAAAGAACCGAAGCCGATGCGTGGACCACTCGGCGCTTTCTTCCGTGGCTTCAACAAGGTGTTCGACAAGACGACCGGCGGTTACGTTCATGTTTCACGACTGCTCGTGCGACGTGGAATCCTGACCATCGGCATCGTCGCCATCGTTGTAGTTGGCTCAATAGTTTTCGCGAGAGCAATTCCCGCCGGCTTCATTCCCGATGAAGACCAGGGCATTTTTGGCGTCAACGTTCAACTTCCGCCCGGCGCCTCTCTCGCCCGCACCAATGAAGTGCTCAAGGAGGTCGAACAGATTCTGGGGAAGACCGAGGGGATTGATTCTTATCAAACAGTCGGTGGTTTCGGCGTCGTCACCAACACCTATCAGCCAAACTACGGTTCGTTGTTCGCCCGCCTGAAACCGTGGGAGGAGCGACACGGCGAGGCCTTGCACGTCAAAGGAATCATGGCCGGGCTGCAAAAACAGTTCGCCGCGATTCCCGAAGCCGTGGTCTTTCCTTTCAACATCCCGACGCTGAGCGGATTCGGCGCCGCATCGGGCTTCAATTTCCTGATTCAGGATCGCACGGGAACGATGACGGTCGAGGAACTCGGCGAACAGGCAAGGACCTTCATCGCCGCCGCGCGCCAGCGACCGGAACTCGGCAACGTCTTCACTTCGTTCGATCCAAATTACCCGCAAGTCAAAGTCGATCTCGACCGCGAGAAAGCGCGCACACTCGGCGTGCCGGTTAATGAAGTTTTCCAAACCATGTCGACGGCTATGGGTGGCGCTTTTGTGAACGACTTCAATCGTTTCGGTCGTTTGTATCGCGTCTACGTCCAGGCGGAATCCGAAGACCGGTTGAAATCGAGCGACATCGGGAGGATCTACGTTCGCTCGAAAACCACGAATCAGATGGTCCCGCTTTCGACGCTCGTGAACATCCAGGACACGGCGGGCACTGAGCTCACGACCCGTTTCAACCTGCTGCGATCGGTGGAACTACAGGGTTCGCCTGCGCCCGGTTACACGTCGGGCCAGGCGCTAAAGGCGCTGGAGGAAGTGTTTGAGCGGGAGATGCCGAAGGAGATGAGCTTCGCCTACTCGTCGCTCTCTTACCAGGAGAAGATCGCGCCGCCGCCTGGTCCAACCTTCATCATGGCCATCGTTTGTGTGTTCCTTTTGCTCGCGGCGATGTACGAGAGCTGGCGTCTGCCGTGGGCCGTTCTCCTTGGCTCGCCGCTGGTTGCGTTAGGTGCGCTGGGCGGCGTTTGGTTGTTCGGCTACGACAACAACGTCTACGTACAGATCGGCCTGGTGATGCTCATCGGCCTCGCGGCAAAAAACGCAATCCTGATCATCGAGTTCGCGAAGGCCAAACACGAGGAGGGCTTATCACTTGAAGACGCCGCACTCACTTCAGCGCGATTGCGGTTCCGGCCGATCCTGATGACGGCGTTTGCGTTCATTCTCGGCGTCATTCCGCTGATGAAAGCAAGCGGCGCAGGAGCGGGCGCACAGAACGTGATGGGCGTCGGCGTGTTCTTCGGCATGCTCGTCGCCACTGCGTTAGGTGTGTTCATCATCCCGGGGAACTACACCTTCATTGAAGGACTGGGCCGCAAGGGCAAACAGAAAGTGGCTGCGCCGCCGCAAGTTCCCGCGGCAGCGGATGCGGGAGGTGAACACTGATGAAACGGTTGTGCATGGTCCTTCTGTTGACGTCGTTACTGAGCCCCTATGCGTTCGCTCAGAGTTCGCAGAGACCGCAAGTACAGACTCCCGCGGTCTTTCGCGCAGACACTGCAACTCAACCCGATCCCCAGTCAATCGCCGATCTGAAATGGTTCGAGCTTTTCAGAGACGAAAAGCTTCAAAACCTGATTCGCGATGCGCTGACGAACAACTACGACATCCGACAAGCCGTCGCGCGCATCGACGCGGCGCGTGCCAATCTCGGCCTTACGCGATCGGAACAATTTCCGCAGATCATCGCGAGCGGCGACGTCATCAATCAAAGGCAGTCCCGCAGTTCGGCTTTCGACATTCCTGAGCCGATCAAACGCGATCGATCGTTCGGCAGCGTGCTGCTGAACCTGCTCACGTTCGAGATCGACATCTGGGGACGGTTGCGCAAACAGACAGCAGCCGCGCGCGCGGATCTCAGAGCGACGGAAGAGGAACGAAGAGTTGTCATCACGACGTTGATCAGCGACGTGGCGACGGCATATTTCGGTTTGCGTGAACTCGATTTCGAACTCGACATCTCGCGTCGCACCCTCGCTTCCCGTCAGGAATCGTTACGTTTGATCCGGCTGCGAGAGCAACGCGGCGTCGCCACCATGCTCGAAGTGCGGCAAGCAGAAGAGCTTGTGTACAACGCGACGGAAGTCATACCGGCGCTCGAACAAGGCATCCAACAGACCGAGAACTTTCTGAGTTTTCTGACCGGCAGAAATCCGGGCGAGATCGAACGCGGACTCACGCTGACGGAACATCAAATGCCGCCAACGGTCCCCGCTGGGCTACCGTCCGCTTTGATCGAACGCCGTCCCGACATTCGAGCGGTCGAGAATAGTCTGGTCGCCGCCAACCTGCGAATCGAGGTCGCGAAGAAGGAGTATTTCCCGCGCATCTCGCTCACGTCGTTTCTTGGTTATGAAAGCGGACAACTCACCAGCCTGTTCAGCGGCAGCAGAAATGTTTGGACGTTGGCGGGTCAGGTGACGCAACCGATCTTTACCGGCGGGCGCATAAAGTCGAACATTCGTTTAACCCAGGCCCAACGCGATTTCCTGCTCATCGATTACCAGCAGACGGTGCAGGGTGCGTTTCGTGACGTTTCTGATTCGTTGATTGCGTTTCGCAAAACAAGAGAAGTGCGTGAGCAACGCGAACTGCTGGTTAACACGCTGCGGGATCGTTCGCGTCTTTCCTACTTGCGTTACACCGGTGGCGTGGCGACCTTGCTCGACGCGCTCGATGCCGACCGCGAACTCTTTGAGGCCGAACGAAGTTTGGCCGTATCCCGCCGTGATGAGCTGTTGACTATCGTGCAACTTTACAGAGCGCTCGGTGGTGGCTGGCAGTTGTGAGATCAATCCATGACTGTCCACGCTCTTAAGTCGAAAGCATTCGAGCGAGCTTCGCTGAAAAGCGAATCCTACCGCGTCATCGCGCTGATCTGTGTGCTCGTCGTCATCACGGTTTTTGTAGTCGCGCGCGGCATCACGACGGACAACTACCTGCTGTTGATAGCGCAGGCCGTCGTTCTGGTGTTCGTGATCGCCCACGAAAGCGTGATGTTGCAC
>JAICGQ010000341.1 GCA_025923035.1 Pyrinomonadaceae bacterium
CAAGCAGTGATTGCAGGTGGCGGCCACAGCAGTTTTACGGCGACTCCGTTCCGCAATCGCATCGCGCAGGTTTATCAGGACGGCGCCGGTCTTGTCGTCGCGGCGAACCTCGAGAAGGTCGTTGCCGACACCAAGGCCGAACGCATGAAGGGCAACGATGGCGCGAAGAATGAAACCGCAATGCAGCAGTTGGGAATTCTGAGTGTGAAGTACTTCGTGCTCAACCAGAAAGAAGCCAACGGCAAGACCAACACGGAAGCGTCACTTTCGTTCAGCGACACGCAACGCGGCATTCCCGCGTGGCTGGCTGCGCCTGGACCAATGGGATCGCTGGAATACATTTCGCCCGACGCCAACGTCGTTGCCGGATTCGTGGTGAAGGACCCTGCATCGATGGTTGATGATCTACTCGGCGTGCTGGAAACGGTTTCGCCTGACTTGAGAAAGACACTCGATCAGCAAGCGTCAGCTCGCGGACTCAATATTCGCAACGACATTGCTGCGCCGCTCGGTGGTGAGTTTGCATTCGCAATCGATGGCCCAATCCTGCCGATACCGTCGTGGAAGCTGGTGTTTGAAGTGAACGAGCCGTCGCATCTGCAAAACACACTCGAGCGGGTTGTCGAGGAAGTCAACAAGGAAGCGGCGAAGTTTGGCAAGCAGGGATTGGCCTGGAACCAGGCGGATCTAGGCGGCCGCAAGTACTACACGCTGAAGTCGCCGGAGTTCGGACTGGTTGAGGTGAACTACACGTACGCCAACGGTTACATGATCATTGCCGCCAGCCGCGGACTCGTCGAGCGTGCGTTAACGGCGCACGACAGCGGTTATTCACTGCGAAATTCGGCCCAGTTCACTGCGGGTCTGCCGGCGGATGGAAATGCAAACTTCTCGGCAGTCTTCTATCACAACATCGGCGGTCTGGTTCCGGCCGGATTGGCGAATACTGCTCAGAAACAACTGCCGAGTGGACCATCAGAAGCGGTGAAGGCGATTACGGCCGGCATGCCGCCAACGCTGGCTTATGCGTACGCGACCGGTGACAGCATCACGTTCATGGCGAACACGGAAGGCGGACCATTTGGTCTCAGTCCCGCGACGCTGCTCGGGATGCCAAACTCACTGGAGATGCAGAGCATTATTCAGCGGGGTATGAATAAGAAGTAGGAAGTCGATCTAGCTCTTTGAACTTGGGTCTTTGGAGTTTTGAGCTTGGAGCTTTGTACTTTGTCCAAGACCCCAAGACCCAGGAACAAAGCACCAAGCACCAAGTACAAAGCACTAAGCACCAAGCTCTACGCAGTACATGAAGTTGATTTCGATCTCCCTGGGTTCGTGGTTACTGAGTCTCCTGCTGCTCCTGACAACATTCTCTCTCTCAGGAGCGCAGGATCTCAGTGCCTCTAAGATGAACACCGCCACGATCACTTCGCTGATCATGGCGGCGCTTCTGTTCTCACTTGCCTATGCACCGGCGCTCTTCTGGTTGCGACAGCGTCTGGGTGGTTGTCGTCCTAAACTTCTATTTCCTCTCGCTTCAGCCATCGTTCTAAACCTTCCTGTGTTTTTGATCGAGATCCTGGCAATAGGCAGAACTTTAGCGCCTTCGGAAGCGTTAGCTTGCATCGGTGCATTTCTTCTGATGGGCACTGCTTTCGGCCTCGGTTTCGTTTGGAAATATCAAGACGCAGCGATATAAGAATGAGCATGGCACTTCCCGAGACTGTTCACGAAGAGTCAATCACAAGCCCAACGACCGATCACGATCCGGCGGTCATCGATCTGCACGGCCTGAGTGTAACGTTCGGTAAACGACCTATCCTCAAAAACCTCCGCGGCGACCTTCGCGGCAAGGCAATCGGTTTGTTAGGACCAAACGGCGCCGGCAAGACTACGCTCATTCACACGCTACTCGGCTTTCACGAACCCAGTGCCGGCACCGCGCACATCTTTGGTCACGACATCGTCGGCGACGCGAAGAAGATCAAAGCACTGATCGGTTACATGCCTGAGCGCGATTCGTTCATTTCGAAGATGAACGCCGTGCACTTCGTGCGTCTGATGGCTGAGCTTTCAGGTCTGCCTTCGGAAGCCGCACTCGAACGCGCGCATGAAGCTTTGTTCTACGTCGGGCTCGGCGAAGCACGTTATCGCAAGCTCGAAACCTACTCGCTTGGCATGAAGCAGCTCGCGAAGCTCGCGCAGGCGATCGTGCATGGTCCGAAACTGATTTTCCTCGACGAACCAACTAACGGTCTCGATCCGCCGGCTCGCTTGCGCATGATCAAGTTGATTCGAGAGATACGCGACAGCGGACAAGCGAACATCGTACTGTCGTCACATCTTTTGCTCGACGTCGAAGAGTGCTGCGACGAGATCCTGATCCTCCGCGACGGCGAGATCGCCGTCTACTGCAATCTCGAAGAGGAACGAAAGTCGAACCGCAAGTTCCTGATGCTCGAAACACGCGGCGATCAGAAGCCCTTTGTCGAAGCGCTCGCGAAGCTGGGTTGTGAATACGCGATTACTAACCCGACGCGGTTGAAGGTCGTGTTGCAGGACGGCGTCGAGGTTCGTGACCTCTATCGAGTTGCTGCTGATTCGCAGTTGCAGCTCAGACGTTTGAGTTACAAGCGCGACTCACTCGAAGACATTTTCCTCAAGGCAATGGAGAACGGTCATGGCCGTCTATGAGCAGACTTACAAACGTTACGCCGGTTCGCTGACGCCGGAATGGAGCCGCTTTCTGATCATTCCGCGTCACGCACTGCGCGGAACGTTCAACTCGAAGCTCTTCGCCGCGTTCTTCGCCGTCTGCTTCCTGCCGCTGCTCGTCGAGGCGATCCTGATCTACTTGCGACACAACGTTGGCGCACTCGCGGCATTGACGATTAACGTCAGGGAATTGATCCCGGTCGACGCGTTCTTTTTCCAGGTGTTCGTCAACATCCAAAATAGTTTTGCGTTTTTGCTGGCGCTGCTGATAGGTCCGCCTCTGGTGTCGCGCGACCTCAGAAACAATGCGCTGCCGCTTTATCTTTGCCGCCCGTTCTCCCGCACCGAATACGTAATTGGGAAAATGTCAGTGCTGCTGATCCTGCTGTCGCTCGTGACGTGGATTCCACAGTTGTTGCTGTTTTTCTTTCAAGCGTACCTGGAAGGTTTTGCGTGGTTCAAAGCCAACGCCTGGATTGCGAGCTCGATCGTTATCGCCAGTCTGTTCTGGATAATGTTGCTGGCGCTGCTGACGCAGACGATTTCGGCGCTGGTTAAGTGGCGTGTGGTAGCGAGTGGCGCCCTGGTCGCACTGTTTCTGATCCCGTCGGCGTTCGGTCTTTTCATCAACGAGATTTTCAACACGTTATGGGGAAACATCATCAGTTTGATAGCAATTATCAACAATGTAACGGCTGGGCTCTTTGGCACGTTTGAACGAGTGTCTGAGATAAGGCAAGTGCGGGGCTTCGAGGGCATCGTCGTTCGCGAGGTGGTGCTGATGGAGCCGCCGCTCTGGCTTTCCTGGACCGTGCTCTTCATTCTGTGTGCGATTTGCCTCGCGTTGCTGTCGTGGCGAGTTAAGGCTTATGAGGTCGTGAAATAGATGTCGATACCGGCCGACCAACTGATTATCTTCGACAACGTCTCCAAGTTCTACGGCGAGATTCTCGGGGTGAATCGCGTGAACATCCAGATCGCACCGGGGATCACCAGTCTCGTTGGACCAAACGGCGCCGGGAAGTCGACTTTGATGAATCTGATGACGGGCCTGTTGCGTCCGACGCGCGGCTCGATCACGTTGCTGGGAATACCCACGGACCAACCGGAGCGGTTGTTTCGCAAAGTTGGATACTGCACGCAGTTTGATTCGTTTCCGCGAGGCGTCACTGGTCGCGAGTTTGTTAGTTCATACCTGTATGTGCACGGCTTCACTCAGAAGCGGGCGAGCGAGCTGACGCAGGTCGCGCTCGAACGAGTCAATCTCGTCGAGGCCGCGGATCGAAAAGTGGCGGCGTACAGCAAGGGAATGCGACAGCGTATCCGGCTGGCGCAGTCGATCGCGCATCAGCCGTCGGTGTTGATTCTCGACGAGCCGCTGAACGGACTCGATCCGATGGTCCGCGCCGAGACGATTGCGTTGTTCCGAAAACTCGCCGCGGAAGGTCTGCACCTGATCATCTCGTCACACATACTGCACGAGGTCGACATGATGTCTGACCGCGTGGTGCTGCTGAACAACGGCTACATCGTTGCTGAAGGCAACATTCCCGGCGTGCGCGACGAGATGGAAGAGCACCCGATGCAGATCCTGATTCGTTGCGATCAGCCCGCCAAGCTTGCGTCTTACGTTTTTGCTCAGAGCCACGTAGTCGAGGCGCGACTGCACGATGATCGTCGCGGACTGTTCGTCCGAACGCGCGACGCCGATCGTTTCTATCTACTCTTGAATCGCGCCGTCAGTGAAGGGCAGGTGAACGTCGAGTCAGTGGCGCCGGTCGACGACGATATGAGCGCTGTTTATCAATATTTGATTGGGACGTCGGGTGGTAGCGCATAGGAGTCTAATGATGAGTGCTGTTGCTGAGGTCGTACAGACACCCGAAGAGAGTTCGTCATCGTGGGGGCTTTGGTTCCGGCAAATCGGCGCGATCATGCGCCTGGAGCTCGGGAAGAATTTTTTCAGCCGCCGCTCGATCCTGATCTATCTGATCGCCGCGTTGCCGTTGCTTCCGTTGACGGCCTTTGCCTTTGTTCATCCGGACGAGATGGACTTCAACACTCTCTCAAAGATTTACGCCCTTGTTTATCACAGCCTGATTCTGCGCACGGTTGTCTTCTTTGGTTGCGCGTGGATCTTCATGAACCTCTTTCGTGGAGAAGTAGTCGATCGAAGTCTGCATTACTACTTCCTGAGCGCGGTACGAAGGGAAGTATTGGTGGTTGGCAAGTACCTGTCAGGACTGGTTACGTCGGTAGTCTTCTTTACAGCCACGACCGTCGTGGCGATGCTGTTGCTCTACTTTCCGCATTACTATTCGCAGAGTTTGCGTTACTTCACTGAAGGCCGCGGTGCGGGGCAACTGCTCGCTTATGCGGGAATTACGATGCTGGCCTGTCTTGGTTACGGGGCGTTCTTTCTGGTGGTGGGACTGTTTATTCGCAACCCGATCATTCCCGCTTTGTTGCTGTACGGCTGGGAGTGGCTCAACTTCCTGCTGCCGCCTTTCTTGAAGAAGGTCAGCGTGATCCATTACCTCAACTCTCTGTCGCCGGTACCGGTCTCGTCGGTGATCAAGGAAGGTCCACTGGCGGTTGTCGCCGAACCCACGCCGGCGTGGATTTCGATTCCCAGTATGTTGCTCGTCACCCTCATCGTGCTGATAGTGGCGGCGTATCGCACGCGACACATGGAGATCCGCTACGGCAACGACTGATTATTTTCTGCTGACGTAACTGTTGTTCCGAATCCAGAAGCGCCAGGGTTTGTCGATCCATTCTTCAGCGTAATCGATGCCGATGC
>JAICGQ010000342.1 GCA_025923035.1 Pyrinomonadaceae bacterium
CTCGCGCAATCCATTTACGACTACTCGCGCGCCCTATCAACAGCGCGCGTACGGCGCTAATTTAAGTGGTCCAATCATTCCGAAGCGCGCATCGTTCTCGGCTTACTTCGGACGTTGGGTCAGCGACGCCAACTCGGTCGTGAACGCCACCACGCTCGATCCGGTAACGTTGAAACCCGTCGTCGTGAACGAAACGTTCATCACGCCAGATACGAATACCTATGGCAACGCGCGCGTCGACTTCAAGATCAACAAGGCCCACACGCTTGTCGGACGGTTCAACTACAGTCAAAACGCCCAGGACTTGCAGGGCATCGGCGGGTTCGCGTTGCCGACACGCGCTTACAAGGGCAAGCGAAACAATTTCGTCTTGCAGATAACCGAAACAGCGCTGCTGAACGAGAAGACCGTTAACGAGACTCGCTTCCAGTACATCCGCAACCGTTTCAATCAAGCGAGCGTACTCGACGCGTTTGCCTTGAACGTAAGCGAGTCGTTCTCCGGCGGCGGCGCGCAGGTCGGTTCATCGTCGAACAACCAGGATCGCATGGAGTTGCAAAACTTCACTTCATGGACCCACGGCAATCACTTTCTGAAAGCAGGCATACGCGTCAGACACTACGACATCCTGAGCATCTCGCCGGGGAACTTCGGCGGCACGTACACCTTCGCCGGCGGGTTGGGTCCGGCGCTCGATGCCAACGATCAGATCATTCCGGGACAGCCGCTGGTGCAGGTCAGCAGTCTCGAACGTTATCGCCGCACGCTGGCGTTCCAGCGCGCGGGGTTGAGTGGCAACGCGATTCGTTTGGTCGGCGGTGGTCCAACACAGTTTTCGATCGCCGGTGGCAATCCGGAACTAGACGTGAAACAAACCGATGTGTCGGTTTACCTGCAGGATGAATGGAAGATCCGGCCAAACCTGACGCTCTCGCCCGGACTCCGTTACGAGAACCAGACCAACATCGACAGCAACTTCAATTTCGCGCCGCGTATCGCTTTCGCGTGGTCTCCGGTTTTTGGCGGTGGCAAGAAGGCGGAACCCGCGAAACCGGCGGCGACTGCTGGTCCATCTACCGCCACGCCCGCTGGAACTACCGCGACTGCCGCAGCAACTCCGGCGCCCGCCACTCGTGCGGCTGCGCCGGCTGGTCCACCGAAGATGGTGATTCGCGGCGGCTTCGGCATTTTCTATAGCCGCGTCTCCGAAGACGTCACCCTGAACGCGACTCGTTTCAACGGCGAGAACCAACAGCAGTTTCTCGTCTCCGATCCGGCCGTGCTCGATTTGTTCCCGGTCGTTCCGCCAATCGCGATACTCGACGCGTTTGCCCAGCCGCAAGTTCGCCGCGTAATGGACGACGACCTCGCGAGTTTCCGCTCCTTACGAACGACGGTCAGCGTCGAACGCGTAATCACCAAGAACGTGAGAGTCACTTTCAGTTACGCGCATTCGCGGTTTCAACGACTGATGCGCGTCGTGAACATCAACGCGCCACTCGGCGGCACCTTCATTCCGGGCTTCCCAAACTCCGGCGTCCGCCCGCTCGGCAACGAAGCCGGGAACATCTTGCAATACCAGTCGAGCGGAAGATCGGTAGCTAACAGTTTCAATGTGAACTTCAACGGAACAGTGAAGAAGGTCAACTTCTTTGGCGGATACAGTCTCGGCAAAACGAGGGGTACGGACCAGGGCGCCAGCGGTTCGCCGTTTGACGCTTACGACTTCTCGCAGGAGTATGCGCGTTCACCTTTCAGTTCCCTGAACTTCGCGCACTTCGGTGGGAACTACACCTTACCTCTCGGATTCAATGTAAGCATGTTTGGCATTGCGAATTCAGGTCAGCCGTTCAACATCACCACCGGACGCGATACAAACGGCGACACGCTCTTCACCGAACGTCCGGCGTTCGCTACCGACGTGAACGAACCGGGAGTGATCGTTACTCCGTTCGGTGCTCTCGATCCCACTCCGTCGCCAGGACAGACGATCATCCCGCGAAACATAGGACGCGCACCCGGTTTCGTTTCCGTTAGTCTTAGCCTGGGTAAGCAGTTCAAGTTTGGACCAGCAATCGAAGCAAAGGCGCCGCCGCCGGGCGCGCCGCGTACCACTGACGCCGGCGCGCCTCAAACGCCACCGAAACCGGCGCCGATACAAAGACCCTACACACTTCAGTTTTCGGTTAACGCCAGCAACGTCTTCAATCGAACAAACGAAGGCCCGCCGGTCGGAAACATGGCCTCGCCCTACTTCTTGAAATCTCCATCCGGTTCTTCTACCTTCTTCTTCGGTGGAGGCGGAGGTCAAGGTGGTAATCGCACGATTTATATGCGCGTCAGGGTGAGCTTCTAATTAGTAAAAAGAAGTTAATAATTCTCATTGTCGTTCTCGTTCTGCTGCTGTCGCAGACGCCGTTCGTCTATCGTCGTTACAAGCTCCGTCGCTTGAACGCCGCGATTCAACAACTCAAGTCTCAGCGCACTCAGTTACAACCAGACACTCGCTTCACCGAATACAAAGGCGTGATGCACGTGCATTCGTTTCTCGGGGGGCACAGCTCGGGAACGTTTTCGGAAATCATCTCTGCCGCGAAAGCAAACGAGTTGCAGTTTGTGATCATGACCGAGCACTTGGAGCAGGACTTTGATACCGCGTCGATGACGTTGCACGGAGAGCACGCTGGTGTGCTGTTTGTAAACGGTAACGAATTGAGTAATGAAAACGGAGATCGAACGCTGGAGTTGCCGGGACGAATAAAGCCCACGCCAGCGGGGGCCGCCGAACTCCAGGGCTCATCGCAAATCGATGTTCCAGTCACGATCGTCGCTTACCCGGAAGAGTTCAAGGAGTGGCAAAAGGTTGGCCTGGCGGGCGTCGAAGTCTTCAATGTCTATACAAATGCCCGCCGCATAAAACCCGTGGTCGCGTTCTTCGACGTGCTATGGTCCAGGCGCAGCTACCCCGAGCTTCTGTTTGCCCTCTACTACGAACGGCCAAACGAGAGTCTCAGACTATGGGACCAGGCGACAACGCGTTCACGATCGACCGCCACCGCCGGGAACGATGCGCATTCGAACATCGGCGTCAGCCTGCGAGACAGTTCCGGCAAGACGCTCGTCGGCATTCAGCTCGACCCTTACGAAGTCAGCTTTCGACTGGTCCGGATGCACGTCCTGATCGAGCAAAACAAAACGCTCAACCAGGAGAACCTGCTCGCGGCGATAAGGTCAGGTCACTGCTTCATCGGTTTCGACTTTCTGAGCGACCCGACGGGTTTCTCATTCGCCGCCGAAAGCCAGGGCGAACGGAAGATCCAGGGCGACGAGATAACTCTTGACGCCGACACCCGGCTGCTCATTCAAACGCCGGTTCCAAGCACGATCAGATTATTTAAAGACGGAAACGTGATGTTGGGTGAGACGGGCGCGAGCAGCAGAAGCGTCCCCGTAACCGAGCGGGGCGTTTACCGTGTCGAGGTGTACCTGCCCCAACTCGGCAATCTCGCCGCAGAGAAACCCTGGATTATTTCGAATCCGATTTACGTGAGGTAGTTTTCGTGGTCCAGACACGGCATCGCCCCACCGGGTGCCCTGCTAGCTGCCCTGTGGGGCGACGAACCTCGCCGGAAAGCTCCGGCTTCACTTGTTTTCGGAAGCGGTGCGTACGTTCACCGGAGTACTGTTGGAAGTCCCGTGTTGGACTTCTCGCTCCTGAGTCCCCGAGTGTAGTGGGGATTGGGAGTACAGCCTTCCACACACTGTTTTTTCAAGTCCGATCAGTCTAGGCCTGGACCGCGAAACTGTCAACATGCAGCTTGACCGAACGTGAACAATACAACTCGAAATTCGTTAGAATGCTCACACTGAAAACAAGTCACACATTATGGAAATCACGATACCGACACCCCGAAATTTCAGCTTTCAACGGACCGTCATCAGTCATGGATGGTGCGAACTCCTGCCGTTTGCACTTGATCAAACCAGGTGGGAACTGACGCGAGTAATAGACCTCGGCGATAAACCTCCGGTCACCATAACGATGCGGGATGCTAAGGGCCACGTCACCGCCACAACGTCCCGCCGGATCAACAAAACCGACGCCGCCCGGGTGCTCCGCGACGCTCGCCACATCCTCCGTCTCGACGACGACCTGGCGCCGTTCTACCTGGCGACAGGCGAGGTTCCGGAGTTTGCCTGGATCGCAAAGCAAGGCGCAGGACGGATGCTTCGCTCCCCGACCGTCTTCGAAGATCTCGTGAAAATGATCTGCACCACAAACTGCTCGTGGTCGCTGACGGAAAAGATGGTGACCGGGCTGGTTCAGAGTCTCGGTCGCGAGAGCGACGACGGGCGACGCTCGTTTCCGAGCGCGGCAGCGATGGCCTCCCAACCGGTCAAGTTTTATGTCGAGCAGGTGCGGGCTGGTTACCGGGCGCCGTACTTGAAGGAGCTCGCCGACCGGGTCGCGTCGGGCGAGTTGGACGTGGAAACATGGCTCTCGAGCGACTTGTCGACACCCGATCTCGTTAAGCAGATCAAAGGCGTGAAAGGCGCCGGGAATTACGCCGCGGAAAACCTGCTGAAACTGTTGGGAAGATACGACGGGCTGGCGCTCGACTCATGGACGCGAGCGAAGTTTTTCAAGGTGCGTAACAACGGCCGGAAGGCAAACGACAAGAAGATCGAGCGCTACTATTCACGCTTCAAGGAATGGCGCGGCCTCGCGCTCTGGTGCGACGTCACACAAGACTGGCTCTAGCACAAGCAACTCTCGCAGCCGAGCTCATCGAAGGAAAGAACAGTCAGGAAGGGGGCAAAGTGTAAGCGACGCCCCCGCTCCCGTAGCCTGCGGGGGGACCGCTACGCTTTGCCCCCTTCCCGACTTGTTTTAACTAAACGAACCTTGTGTCCGTTGAACTACTGCTTGTTGAAAACCCAGGTGGAGTCTTGCGGTCCGCGCGGGCTTTCACTGTGACGCGCCACCGTCAAAACCTTGCCATCCGCCGAGAGCTCGAGCTTGTCGGTGGAAGTTACAGTGACCTCGCCCTCAGGGCCTTGGAACGTCGTCTTCTGTGACAACTCGAGCGTCTTGCCGTCGCTCGACAATGTGGCCTTCCGAACGAACTTGCCGCGACTGGTCTCGCCGCTGGTTTCAGTTCCATCGAGATTAAACGTTCTCGGACCACCCATGCCGCCGCCCATGCCACGGCCCGGACCACCCTGGCCACCACTGGCGCCCGCTGGAGGACCACCTGCCGGCGGCGCTCCACTCGGAGCAGCACCAGCACCACCCGGACCACCGGGACCGCCCTGCCCACCAGCAATCTTCTCATCGATACTGATGGTCTTGTCGGTCTGGGCGACCGTCCAGGTCACGCTTTCGACGTTTTGGAATCGTGGACTCAGGCCCTGGCTCTTGCTCTTATCAAGCGTCCAGGTTCCGGCAAAGCTGGTCGGCGCAGCAGCCTGCACGGCCAGAGAGAAAACAAGCGCGCTGATCAGGCTAAGAGC
>JAICGQ010000343.1 GCA_025923035.1 Pyrinomonadaceae bacterium
GACTTGCGTGGCACGAATCTCTTTTCCTCATACTCGCGCATCACTCGACGCGCGCGATGGTGCGTAGTCTTTACGTTCTGCTCCGTCACGTGCAGTACGCTCGCGGTCTCCGCGACGTTGAAATCAAACACGTCTCGCAACAGCAGGACGGCACGCTGTGTCGGTGTCAGTAATTCGAGCGCCAGCAGGAACGCAAACGAGACGCTTTCAAGCATTTCATAACGAGCGGACGGATCGCGCTCGTCCATCGTCTCGCTCACATCGAGCAGCGACAGCGCGTCGTCGTTGTTTTCTGTGTCGAATGGCGCCGGCAACCATTGCCCAACGTATCCCTGCCGTCGTCTCCGGCGCAGGATATCGCGACTTAGATTAATCGCCACCCGCACCAGCCACGGACGTAACGGCTCTTCGGTGTTTGCGGGAGGCTTCTGCATCAGCCGCACAAACGTTTCCTGCAAAATGTCGTCAGCGTCAGCGGCGCTGCCCGTCATCCGATAAGTCAGTCCCCACAGGAACTTCTGGTTCTCGTTAAAAACCTGTTCGAGTCGCATGGTGCTTAAGAGATTGCGCCTGGGCCAACAACATCATAGCCAGCAGCGCGCCGGCGATCTCAGTCAGCGCGAGCAAGTAGGCCGTTACCTGAAACATCTGTGACCAGAATGGAGGCTGCATTCGTGCAACATGGTCCACGTGGTCTATCGTGTCCGCGATGAAGTGGTAATAGAGCCCGAAGGCAAACGAGCCGAACATCGATGCGGCCGCCAGCACCATTCCGGCTTTGCCGGATCGCAGCAGCATGAATCCGGCAACTACCGGGGCGATGATGATGACGGGAATGATGAAAGCCAACTGCGCCGGAGTCGCCTTGACCGGCAACACCTCGTGCGCAACCGAATGGAACACCACGATCGCAAAGTGCAACGCGATCATAGCCAAAACCATTCGCCTTATTGTTAGAGCGTTTTGACTAGACATTTCTGTCGCCTCATTTCGTGGCAAAGCCCTCGCTTCGCCACGTTCCAATGACCTCTGCTAAACCCGCGCGAAAAGAAGCATACCGCGGCGACCAGCGAAACTCTTCACGGAAGAGCCGGTTCGAAGTGCGCGTCGAGCGGGTGAAGAACTGAATCACGCCCTGCCAGACAAACAACCGCGCCAGCCACAAAGGCAGGCGAAACGGCGCCGGCGCGCCGAGTTTACGAGCAAACTCAAACAGCATGTCTCTGATTGTCATCGGATCGTCGTCGGTGACGTGCCAGAGTCCTCGTCTTCCTGCTTCCGCAGCAGTCACAAATGCGCTGGCGGCGTCGTCGGTGTGTAGATTTGCCGAGACGGCTTCGCCTGAACCGATCAGCGGCAAACGTCGTTTCAAGAGTCCTTGAGCAAACGTTCGTGTATGCGCAGCTTCAGGCCCATAGAAACCGCCGCAGCGTAGGACGGCAGTGTTGAAGCCGTACTTCGCCCCGGCCTCGAAAGCGATCTGCTCGCCATCGAAGGCGGAACGATAAAGCTCGTCCGGTTGCTCAACGATCGTCTTCTCGTCAAAGAACGAATCGTCGGCGGGACGTGCCACCCAGACAATGCTCTGCTGGATGTAAGTCTTTGCGCCAAGCTTTGCCGCCGCTTCGGTAAGCGTACGAGTACCTTCGCGCCTCAGACGATCGTTCATCTCCCAATCCGCGGGAGTGCTCGAGACTTTCGTCGGAATCGCGGTAGCGGCGTGAATTACGACGTCGGCTTCCCTGACACCCTTCACCATTGATTCGGCGTCGAAAATGTTTCCGAAGACACCTTCGCCGCCAAGTTTTTCAATCGTCTTCTTACCTTGTTCGTCACGCACCAAACCAACAACCTGATGGTTCTTGTCTTTGAACTGCTGCACCATTCGGCGACCTAAAACGCCTGTCGCTCCGGCAATGAAAATTCTCACGGCATTTCTCCTTTGCCCGGTAAATCGTTATCCAAAAACATCACGTTTCACGGGGGGAAAAGGTTACCGAGGAGAGTTAGTAGGCGTTCACCTGCCGTTCGGGTGCACGTTCTAATCCGGGTTAGAGAAACACCGATTTTGAAACAACGCGGATCACAGATAAGCAATCACCTTACCGAACAGTAGCCGTTTGACGCGCGCTGGTGAGACGGAATTTCCAGTCTTCGATCGGTGTTCCTTTCGTTTGCAGGTTCGACGTCAGGTAAAACAGCCGTTGCGTGGCTGGTCCATCGGGCGCCTGGGTGAAGCGATCGTTCAGGAAGTACGGTGGAATCGATTGGTAATAGAGCGTCGCCGTGATCGAAACGTTCTTCGCCGAGAATGCACTCAACGGAATCTCGTAGCGCACGACGCTCGTGCCACTGCCATCCGCATAAGCCGGATCTCCACCGACGCTCACGGGATGCGTTTCATGAAGATATTCCGCGGGAATATACGGCGTCTTGTTTGGATTCAGTGGTCCAGTTTTGGTCCAGCCAAACGGCAACAACCGGTTGTCTTTCAACTGGTAGTCGCGTCTGAGAAAACTCGTGGTCATGGCGCACTTGATGTTCAGGTTCAACTCTTCAAAGATCTGGACCTGGTCCTGCCGCGTGATCGCCGATCCGGTGTTCTTTTGCTGGTCCCAGAAGAAGTGTCGCTGGTAATGCTGCGGGGTGACACCGGGAACGGTGCACGGCGCGGGATAACCGAGTTCGGCAGGTTTTGTGCCGTCGGTGTAAACGTCGAATAGTTCGGACGCGAGTCGTTCACTGCCGGCGCCCTTTGTGATCACACCAAGCTCATTCGTACATCCCGAACACCAAACCGTCTTGCCCGTGTCGTTATCAATTACACGCAGCTCCAAAAACGCGCGGCGAAACCCAACGCCGCTCGGCAAGCGATGACCGGTCTTATTTGTCACCTTCACATCGGCGACCAGCTTGTCCTTGCTTACCGTCGGCTCTGATACCGCCACTTCGGCCGTCGAGTTCTGCGCCTGCTCAACAAAACCATCGATCGCGTTCGTTAGACCATCAAGGCCCGACATGTAATCGTTCTGCCTGACGCCTAAAACAACGTTCGCGAGAATGTTGGTGCCGTTCGATTTGTACGGCGCCATGAACTGGCGAAACATCTCGAGCAGCGTGACGTTCAGTCCCTGCAGTTGATGCCGGACGAAACCTTCCGTGCGGTAACGGACCATGATCTTGTCATCCGGCAGTCGATTGCCGGTCTGCGGATACTGCGTGTCTTCGATAAACGCAATCGGCTGTTGGATCAGGGGAATGTTCAGCGTGCCTTTGGAGTTGATGTACTTCGTCGGCATGTGACAATCCTGGCACGTTTGCGCTTTCGAATTTGTCCCAACCTCATTTTGATAACCACTGTTGAGCCATTCGAGATAAGTCACCTGCTCGAGGTGTGGTTTGTTCGGATCGGCGTTGGGATTGTCCATCAAGGGGAGGTTGATCGTGTGGCAATTGCCGCACATGCGAGAGCTCTTGATGTACTCATTGTGTTTCGGCTTGATACCGAGCGAATTGTTCATCGGATCGGTAACGATCTCCTCGTCCTTGAATGGACCAAACAGTTCCGCCGCATCGCCGGTGGTGAAATTTCCGGTGATCTTGTTCTTGAGGAAGTCGATGAATGGAATCTTGTCCTCAACGATGCGATGACACGCCATGCAACTAACGCCGTCGCGAGCCAACGCGCCGTAGATATACGATTTGTTCGGCGGCGGATTGTTGTCGTAAGTCGCATAGACCACCTGCGGATCGAAATCGCCTTTACCAGGACCACCATGATCGTCGTCGAGACGTCGTTTACCCATCACGCCATGACACTTGAAGCAGGTGTTGTTGATGGCCTTGATGTTCGCGGCGACCTTTGCCGGATCGTCTTTGAAGAAACTCTTGACGAACGCGATCTCGCTTTCCAGTTGCGCGTAGAAAACAGGATCACGACCTGCCAGTCCCATCGGCGACCAGCGCCACTCGCCGTACGGCGACACGTTCATCACGGGAGTTGAGCCGTCCGGTTGTTTCGTGCCGGAGTACATCATCACGTTTCCATACGTGCCCGCGCTGTGACAGCCCATGCATTGATCGGAAGTAAGAAACTGGTTCGGGTTCGGCGACGGTGCGGGTTTCCCGGCGAGCGCGCCGATGTTCAGTGGGTATACGTGGTCGTAAGTCTCTCCCGGAAACTTAACTACTTTATCCAAAGGTACTGGCGCGATTGATTTGTAGAAGGCGACGAACTTCGGATTGAGAGTCGCGGGTTTCAACGCGATCATCCCTCTCATGATTGATTGTTCCTGCACATCCGTCGCATCCGTATTGTGTCCGGCTGTGGGAACAACACGATCGCTTTCGGACGCTTCGCTGCATGGTGGCGCTGGAGTTGATGAGTGCCCGGTTACAGGCGCCGACGCCCACGAGAGATCGACAAAGTAAGAATCCGGATCGCCGGGGAGGTCCTTGATGTTCTTTGCGTAAGTAAACGTGTGGTCCCGCTCGGCGGACGCATGACATCTCACGCAATAGAGTCCGAACCCGGCGTACGGATAGGCAAACGGAGGATTGTTGTCGTCAACACACTGCGCCTCCCAGATCTCCGCCCAGTACCAACCGTCCGCCGATCCTTTGCTGTCCTTGATCATGATGGTCCAGCCGTTGATGGCTTTCGGAGGCGCGAGTTGATACCTCGCTGCCGGCGCGGTGTACTGTTCTTTCACGATCATCGCGCCGTCCGGAATCACACGGCTGCGGTCGGGGTGTAAGAGCCAGTCGATGACGACGGGCGAGTAATAGATTTTGACAGTCGGGTGAACACCGTAACTGACGCCGTTCACGAACGGTCCGGTATCGCGGAGTTTCTTGTCTTCACACCATTTCAGCGTTCGATATTTTCCGCTCGTGAGAAATGATTTGAGTTGCGCCTGAAACTGCGGAAGTTTCGCGGGCAGAAAAGTGCTCGGCAACGGCAGGCCGCTTTCCACCGCGCCGGCGCAGGGAGATTTTTGTGCGACGGCTGATCCGGTTACGCCGAGGAAACACATCAGCATCAAAAACATGAATAGTCCGGTACGGATTGAAGGGGTTTTCATATTCGTTTTGGGTGGAGAAGGACTGACCTTGGAACCTTTAGGACGCACGCAATGTATATTGCTACAAATAGTGCGTCAAGGTTTTTGCAGATATGAAATTCCGCGATAGCCGATTGGGAAAGGCGTTACGGGCCGCATTCTATCCGGCTCTTGAGCCCGCCGCGGCAAAGCGTTTCGAGGCACTCACACGCGAGGCGCAAAACGCGCGTCGCGCAGGTAACTTTGCGGGCGCCGAGCAGATCTACGTGCGTGCGATGGCCGAGGCGCGCGCGTCTGCTGACCCGTCGCACGTCGGCTATATTCGGCATGGGCTGGCGGAGGTGTACCGGGAACAAGGGAAGTATCCGGAAGCCGAACTGGTTCTTCGCGAACATCTGGAAGCGTCGCTCAAATCACCGCAAGCAAGCAC
>JAICGQ010000344.1 GCA_025923035.1 Pyrinomonadaceae bacterium
CTTCGACGTGAAAAACCTGCTGATCGAGAATTCGCATTACGGCTGGAGCAAGAACGCCGACTCAGCCATCAATATCTTTCGCACCAAACACGCGATCCTCGATCGCCTGACGTGCATCGCCAACGCGAAACGGATCCGCGCTGACCGTACGGAGCGGCTCACAGTCATCAATTCCGTTTACGAAGGACTCGACTCGCTCGCGCAAATCACAACGGAAATGACGACGGCGCCGGAAGACGATCCCGTGCAGTACGTGCGCCAGCGTTACCTCTCACTCGCAGGTCGACAGCCCGATCCCGCGGCGCACTTCTACTGGTCCGACTTACTGATCAGGTGCGGCAACGATAACGATTGTCTCAATCAACAGCGTGCGGCATTGAACGACTATCTCGAAAGCAGCCCGCATGCGGATTTCTCGATCTCCGGCAACGCGCTCGACGAGAATGGTGATCCGCTCAGCGGCGTCACTGTTACCTTGACAGGTTCGCAATCGGCGGTCGCCGTAACCGATCAACTCGGCAACTTCCGCTTTTCAAATCTGCCGACAGCAGGGACTTACACCGTTGCCGCCAGCAAGCGTCACTACACTTTTACCAGCGCCAGTCAAACGTTTGTTCGTCCTGCGGGTGACGTCGAAGTTATGTTGGACGGCAAGGTAACCCGTTACTCGATCTCCGGACGCGTCCGTAGAAGCGACGGGAGCGGCATCGCGGGCGTCACGGTCAACCTGATCCAATTGAAAACCGCCAGCGTTGTGACCAACGCGAATGGTGATTACGTCTTCAACAACCTGGCCGCCGGCCAGAATTATACGATTGCTGCGGCGCCCAAAGACTTCTGGGTCTTCGCTCCGCTGAACACAACGGTCACTGACTTGTCAGCGAATGTGAGTACGCAGTTCACCGGACGACTGCGGCCGGAGTTGCTGATGATCGAGCAGTCAGAGTTCGCGCTTGGATTGGATTCGGTGAGCTTCGTTACGCAACCGGTTGCGATCTTTCATCCCATGGATTTCGGTGCTGATGGACTGGCGCGCATGATGATCTTCGCGAAGAACGTCGAGGACGTAAACAACGCGTCGCAGATTGTGATCACGGCTGAAGATCCGCAGCATCGCGTATCGCCGCTGGTGGTCGAATTCGTAGGCAATGTGGCCGGTCAGAGTTGGTTGAAACAGATCAACTTCAGGCTCGCGCCGGGCCTGGGACACGGTGAGTGTGTCAAGTTGAGAGTGTATGCCAGCGGACTCGAAAGCAACGCTGCCCGCATGTGTTTTGCGCCCACGGAATCTAGTCCATAATCCTCGTAGATGAAGAAGCAGCGCGTCGCGGTCAATGATCGAATGCAGGCGAAGTATGTCTACTACCGTACCGAACCTGTTGGACGAAACTTCCATCCTGAATTCAAACCCGAACTGACACCACGCGAGATGCTGGAGCTCGGCGTCTTCGGCGGCAAGTACATGACCGACTGCAGAAATGAGTTTCCGGCGTCGTGGTTTCGTCGCGCGAAACTCTGTCCTGAGCGACACGATCCGAAGTTGAACTACTTCGGCGTCAACGCCTCCAAACCGCTGTCGTACTGGAAAAAGAAAGGCTGGATCTATCACGAAGACCCGCGCGGGTGGTTTCAGTGGTACTGCCGCTACTACATGGGACGGCGTTGTCCTGACGACGAGCGCCAGATCAAACGCTGGCGCGCGATGCGTCGTCACATCGCGCAGATTCGGAAGAACTGCCCACCAGGTGAGGCGGAATGCCGCCCCAAACAACGACAGGCGCTCTTGCATTGGGCTTACGACTCACGCCGCATCTAAAAACGCGGATCTTTTTCCCACACACGGAGCAACTCTATTCGCTCACACCGAATCTGTGAGCAAAAGAAACACGGTGGTCTACCTGGGCTCCCCGCTCTCAAACTTGTAGTTCCAAGACAACAGGAGAAAGACGATGAAGGTCTATCGTTTCGTCGAGAAGGTCCTCGCGTTGGTATTGCTGTGTTTGTTTTCCTATACATTTGTTTCGGCGCAGGCGAACACATCAGGCGCCTCCGTCTCCCGCACCCGCGCCATCGTTAACTCCGGACCGTATGTGCCTGCTCCCACAACAACTTCATCCTATCCGTCGGCACCGTCGACGGCACCGTCGTCCTACCCGGCTTACACTGCTCCCGTTCCCGTTTTCAAGATCCCGGATGAAATCGTCGTCGAAGAATTCATTAACTATCACAAGCACCGGTTGCCGCTGCCGAAATCAGGCCAGGCCGTGGCCATGGAAACGCGCTGGGGCAACGCCGAGATCTCGCGCTCGCAACGCGAAGCGATACTGCAAATCGGATTCACCACGGCAGAGGTCAACGAACGTAGCGACCTGCGGCCGCTAAACCTCGTCCTCGTTATCGACAAAAGCGGTTCGATGGCTGAAAGCGACAAGATGTCGCGTGTGAAGGACAGTTTGCGCGCGATGCTCGGCAAACTGCGTCCGACCGACATCATGTCGATCGTTGCGTTCGACACTACCGCGCAGGTGATGTGCCCGGCACGCGCAGTCGGCGACGGGTTTGCGTTACGGCGCGCCATTGACTATCTCGAACCTGGTGGCTCGACGAACCTTCACGGCGGCTTGATGCTCGGCTACGCGGAAGCGAAGAAGAACCTGCGTGCGGGCGCGACTAACCGCGTCATCCTGCTGACCGACGGCATTGCCAACGAGGGCGTTATCGATCCGGGTCGCATCGCAGCGCAGTCGTCGGAGTTCAACGGACAAGGGATCGATCTTTCAACGATCGGCGTCGGCTTCGATCTCAACAACGATCTCCTCCGCACGCTGGCGCGTTCCGGTCGCGGGCTTTATCACTTCATCTCCGACTACAAAGACATCGACAAGGTGTTTGTGAATGAAGTTCAGAGTCTGATTTCGTCGGTCGCGAAGAAGGTCGAAGTGAGGATTGACTTTGGACCAGCATTGCAGGTTGAAAAGATCTACGGCTACCAGCCGCGTTTCGGTCACGGAACCGTCTCCGTCACAATGGACGACATGAACAACGGTCTGACGCAGGTTGTGATCGCGAAGTTTCGTGCCGATGCTGTTAAGGGACCGATTCCGGTGAAAGTGCGATTGTCGTACTACGACGTCAAACGCAAGTGCATGGTCGAAGAAGTGCAGGACGCGCAGTTGCTGCCGGCTGAGAACGACTCGTGCGAGCTACTGATGGACGTTGAAGTTAAGAAGAACTACACGATCGCGCTACTTGCAGATTCGCTTTTCGAGATGACGGGATTCGCGCGGCGTGGCAATTACCCGCAGGCGCTGCACGCGCTCGACGCGTCGGTCGCTACCGCCTACAACCGTTATCCGAACATGGAGGACGGCGACATTCGCTTCATCCTCGACATCGTCGAAGGCTACCGGCGCGACCTGCGCGTCTACACTCGTAATCCGTGTTCCACTTGTCGGTGAAACACGGATTACCCGGATTTAGCTACGGCGGATCGAGTACAGACGGTGTTCTGTGCGAATCAACAGGCGCTCGCCGACGAGTGCCGGTGACGCTTGTGCGAAATCGTCAAGTTCGTTCACGTGCAATAACTGAAACTGCTCGCCGGTTTTGACAACAAACGTCTGCCCTTCTTCGCTGAGGCAGAACAGCTTGCCGTTATACGCCCACGGCGACGTCGTGAAATTCGTCGCCGTGGGATCGATGCGCGTCTTGTACGACTGCGCTCCGGTCTTGGCGTCGAAGCGATTCAGTATTCCGGTTTCCGTGAGCGTGTAGATCGCGCCTTCGTAAGCCACCGACGACGGCAGGTAAGTGCCACCACGCGGTTGCGACCACGCGATGTACTCATTCGACGTCTGACCTTCCTTCAGTGTGATGTCGCCGGTGGCACCCGGACGCAGCGCGAACAACGGCCGCCCGCGTCCGCCATTGATGAACAACAAACCTTCGTAAGCGAACGGCGTCGGAATCGGCGTCGCGGCCATGCCTGACAAACGCCACAATTCTTTCCCGTTCAAGTCGTAACTCACGGCAGTCGCTGGTCCAACGGTAACGATCTCGGTGCGTTGCGCATGACGCCAGATGAACGGCGTGGACCATCCGGAACGCTGCACTGGCGGCTGCCGGCCACCGAGATCGCGTTCCGTGCGCCACAACTGCTTCCCGGTTTTCTTGTCGAACCCGGCTATGTATTGCTGTTTCTGGTTGTCGCACAACACGATGAGCTGGTTGTCCACGAGCGCGGGCGAGCTGCCGGTTCCGAGTTCGAGATAGATCGGGTTGGTTTCGAGCTGCGTGGTCCAGGCCTGCTTGCCTTTGAGATCGAATGCCCAAAGACCGAGGTTCGCGACGTAAACATAAATGAACTTGCCGTCGGTTACGGGAGTCTCGGAGATAAAACTGTTCTTGCGATGGCGTCCACCTGGCGGTTTGCCCGTGAAGAACTCCTTCTGCCATTCGACCTTGCCGCTCTTCAGGTCCAGGCAATAAAGAAAGTAATGCAGGCTGACCTCGCTCGGCAGCTCGATGTCGCGGTCGTTGAGGCGTTTCATGAGCTCCGCGCCCGTGATTCCCTGTTTTTGTAATTCCGCGACGTACTCGTTGCTGTATTCAGTCCCGACCTGCGGCTTCTTCGATTTACCGTCGGTCGTAACGGTCGTTACGTAGACCTTACCGCCGGTGACGATCGGCGACGACCAGCCGCGGCCGGGGTCCTCGAACGACCACTCCACGTTCTCCGTCTTGGACCAGCGATCGGCGAGCTTCGCGTGCGTTCCGACGGGGTTTGATTGCGGCCCACGAAACTGCGGCCAGACCATGTCCTGGGCGTGAACGGAAGCGGCTGTGAATAGCAACACTCCGGCAAGGGCGACGTAAAAATAAATTTTCTTCATTGTTTTGTAGGCCTACTCGTTCTGGTGTTGTGGCGGTTGAGTATACGATAGATCCGCATGATTGAGTTTCAGCACGACTTGAGAACACCGCAGAGCGACGAAGAGTGGCGTGCGTTTCACGCGATACGCCGGAAGGTGTTGTTTGAGAATCGCGGGAAAACTGAGACGTACGACGAAAACCACCCCGACGATTCCGCGCCCGGCAATTATCCGCTCATTCTGCTTTATCGAGACGAAGTGATTGGCGTGTTGCGAATCGACGTTTCCGGAACAGTGGCGATGCTGCGGCGAGTCGCTATCCGCGAGGATCGACAGCGCGCCGGCCATGGCCGTGTATTGCTTCGCCTCGCGGAACATTTTGCGAAAGACGTGGGGTGTAACGAGATTCGCTCCAACGCCGCTCTCGAGGCCGTTGGCTTTTATGAACGTTGTGGTTACGCGCGTGATCTCGCGGTGGAGTCGCCGGTTAACAGCATTCGCGTGTGGAAGTCGTTGCGTTGAACGGTTGGCCTCAGTTGTTTTGGATAATGTATAACTTCACCGC
>JAICGQ010000345.1 GCA_025923035.1 Pyrinomonadaceae bacterium
AAATGTGGAAGTTCTTTCAAACATGTGACTCTCGCCGGAGGTCCTGTCGAAGCGCACACGAAATGTCAATCTTCTTTATAAAACATGTGACTCTCGCCAGAACTTCCATCGCGCCCAGACGAAACTACTCAATCGTTACTTTTTCCATCCGGACTTCCTGTACCGGCCGATCGCCGGGACCAGTCGGAGTGGTTGCGATCGCATCGACCACATCCTGACCTTCCGTAACTCTTCCGAAGATCGTGTAGCTCGGCGGCAGCGGGTAGTCGACGTGCATGATGAAGAATTGCGATCCGTTCGTATTTGGACCAGCATTCGCCATCGCCATCGTTCCTTTTTTGTACCCGGTCTGATACACCGCTGAGCTGCGATTGATCTCGTCGTTGAAGCGTCCGCCCCACGCAGACTCACCGCCGCGTCCGGTCCCGGTCGGATCGCCGCCCTGGATCATGAAGCCTTTGATCACGCGGTGAAAGATGATGCCGTCGTAGTAGCCGCGCTGGGCCAAGGTGATGAAGTTCTCAGTGGTCTTGGGTGCGTCCTCTTCCAACATCTCGACCCGAATCGTGCCTTTGTTTGTTTCGATCACCGCTGTTCGATTTGCCATGTTGTCTCCTCGCTAATATTCAAAATGAATTGTTCGATTGCCAGCGCGACCCCGTCCTCGGTGTTTGCCGCCGTTGGATGCAAACCGGCGATTTCGCGCAATGAAAGTGGGGCGTTGGCCATCACCACGCCGGTGCCGGCAAACAACAACATTTCGAGATCGTTGTAGTTGTCGCCGATGGCCATGATCTCGTCGGGACTGACGCCGAGTTCCGCCGCGGTAGCCGCGACTCCGGCGCCTTTCGACGCGGCGGGGTTCACGACGTCGACCAACGTGAAATCCTGTTCCGGATACTTTGTGCTGAGCACCTTGACTGTGGAACCGAGCTCGCTGTGGAGGATCTCTTCGAGCGCGTCCATCCTGCTGCAACTGCCGGAGAAAGCGAGATGGATCGGTTCGTGGTCCAGGTACTCTTCGAGCGAGTTGACCTTGCGCACGGCGCGTTGTCCTTCCTCTTCGCCGTGCAGGCGCTGCGCCCAGGCTACGTACTTGTGAACGGCAGCGTTGGCGCCGCTGAGACGATCGTAAATCAGCACTCCCAGGCCTTCGTGATCGTCGCTCAACAACGCGTCGGCATTCGCTGTGCGTCCGACTCGCAAGGCGTGTTGTGCAGCCGCGAGTGGCAACGTTAGTACAGAAACTGTTTGCAACGTCTTGGCGTGCTTTGTCAGTGCGCCGTTGTGGGAGATCACCGGGACGTCGAGTCCCAGCTCCAAAGCTACTGGGCGCGAGTCGCGAAAACGGCGTCCGGTAACGACGGCTACGTGCACGCCCTTCGCCCGCGCGTTGTCGATTGCCGCTCGATTACGATCTGAAATCTGGCCGCGGCCGTTGAGGAGAGTACCGTCGAGATCCAGAGCCAGAAGACTTATCGCCATAAAGACGAACAAGGTAATGGAATGCGAGGCAGAAGGCAAAAGGGGGTTGGAGCTTAGTGCTTTGTTCTTCGTTCTTTGTAATTGGTGCTTTGATATTCAGTAGCAATTCAGATCGTCAGGGAACGGAGCGAACAAGCACAAAGAACAAAGCGCAAAGCTCCTATTCCGCTTCCGTCCTGTTGAGGCCCGTGATATTATGCGCGCCCCCATCAAGTAGAACAAAATCATTGGAGGTAAGAGGGATGCGAAGAGTAGCATTGTCCATTGCCGTACTGGCATTGGTGTCGGCCTCAACCGTTGCGTGGGCGCAGGGCTTCAAGAAAATCAGCGAGTTTCTCACCGGTTATCAGGAAGTTCCTTCGGTCTCGACCACTGCCACGGGCGATTTTAATGCCCGGATCAGCAACGACGGATCCAGAATCGATTGGGAACTCAGCTACGCTGATCTCGAAGGCGCCGTTCAACAGGCCCACATCCACTTTGGACAGAAGGGCGTTAACGGCGGCATCAGCGTATTTCTCTGCACCAACCTCGGCAATGGTCCGGCTGGAACTCAGCCTTGTCCGGCGCCACCGGCGACCATATCCGGCACTATCGTAGCGGCTGACGTCAGTCCGAACATCCCGGCAACTGCCGCAGCGCGGACTCAAGGTATCAACACGGGCGAGATCGATGAGTTGATCAACGCCATCCGCGCAGGCGCCACCTACGTGAACGTCCACAGCACGCTGTGGCCCGGTGGTGAAATTCGCAGCCAGATCAACGGCAACAGCGGCCACCAGCACTAAGAACATGGAAGATCCGCCTGAATCTCGCTGGGGACCTCTGGCGGGGGTTCACATGAGTTAAGAACCGCGGATCGCCTGTCAGTAAAAAGTTACTCCGAGCGCAAGGGGTTTACTGCACCCTGCAGTAAACCTCTTGTCAGCGAAACCTCACGTGCGGCAAGTCACCGCTCTGTCTTCCAGTACCTTTAATCCCCGTTTCTGTCGCATACTGCACCAGTTCGCCTTAATTTTCCTTAATGCGAGGACACCCCGGTAATGAATGTCACTCATCTTGAATGTGCCCTGTGCGGCCTGAAGCACGAGGCACGTCGGTTGCTCAACCTATGTACTGCGTGCGGCAAACCGCTGCTGGTGCGTTACGACCTGGACCGCGCCAAAGTCACATTGACAAAAGAATCACTGGCCGCCCGGCGCTCCGACATGTGGCGCTACCGCGAAGTGTTGCCCGTCGACGCCGAGGACAACGTTGTCTCGTTCGGCGAAGGCTGGACGCCGTTGCTGCCGGCCCGGAAACTCGGCAAGAAAGTCGGAATCCACGAGCTTTACATCAAAGACGAGGGACAAAACCCGACGCAGAGTTTCAAAGCCCGCGGCATGGCGGCGGCCGTTTCGATGGCCAAGGAACTGGGAGCGACGAAGCTCGCCGTTCCGTCTGCCGGAAACGCAGCCGGCGCACTCGCCGCTTATGCTGCCCGAGCGGGACTGCAGTCGTTCATCTTCATGCCGCGCGACACACCGCGGGCGAACGTGGTCGAGTGTGAGCAAACCGGCGCGCACGTCACGCTGATGGACGGACTCATCACGGATTGCGGGGCCGAAGTTGGGCGGCGAAAAGAGGCGGAAGGCTGGTTTGATGTTTCCACGTTGAAAGAACCGTATCGGGTTGAAGGGAAGAAGACGCTCGGATACGAACTCGCCGAACAGATGAAGTGGGAACTGCCGGACGTGATCATCTACCCGACCGGCGGAGGGACGGGGTTGATCGGCATGTGGAAAGCGTTCGACGAGATGGAGCAGATGGGTTGGATTGGCAGCCGGCGTCCGAGAATGGTGACAGTGCAGGCCGCAGGTTGCGCTCCGATCGTGCGGGCGTTCGAAGACGGACAACGGTTCGCCGATGAGTTTCCGAATGCTGCAACCACCGCTTCCGGTTTGCGTGTACCGAAGGCGATTGGCGATTTTTTGATCCTCGACGCGTTGCGTCACTCAGGTGGAACGGCCGTCGCGGTTACGGATGAAGAGCTGATAAAAGCGACGCGCGAGATCGGCGCGACTGAAGGAATCTTTTGCGCACCCGAGGGCGCGGCATGTTTGCCGGCGTTGAGAAAGTTGATGAAGACGGGCGAGGTCAAACACGGCGAGCGAGTGGTGTTGTTCAATACCGGATCGGGTGTGAAATACATGGAGTCATTTTCTTGATCAATGTGAGTCTCGCCAGGGGACCTGCCGGGGCTTCAGGCGAGAGGTTGATGTTCTAAGCGGATTTTCAAGGAGGTAGTTTAAGTGAAAGTTTTTGGAGTTATGGTTTTGTTGCTGGCCGTCGCGTTTACCGCGTCTGCGCAACAACCATGGTTGACTGACGCGGAACGCGAGCGCTTCGAAACACTGCGACGCAGCGGACTCGATGCGCTCTACAACATCGATTACGAAAAAGCGGAACGCGACTTCAAAGAGATCGTCAAACTACTCCCCAACCATCCCGGCGGTTATCAACTCCTGGCGGCGCGCGTCTGGATCCAGACACTCTACGAATCGCGGCGTCTGCAATCATCCCTTTACAGCTCGGAAGGCTTCTACTCGAGCGGTGACGACAAAGTCGATCCGAAGATCGTAACTGAGTTTCGCAATTACACTCGCGACGCCCGCCGTCTCGCCGAAGCAAAACTAAAACAGGAACCAAAGAACATCGAAGCCCTCGACTTCCTCGCCAACACTGAAGGCCTCAAAGCCGCGTTCGAGGAAGCAGTCGAACGAAGACACTTCTCCGCGCTGCGCAACGGCAACGACGCCGTCAGTCACCATCGTGAAGTACTGAAGCTCGATCCCAACTACATTGACGCGCAAATCACGATCGGCCTCTACGAATACGTCGTCGGCTCATTGCCATTGCCGATCAAGATACTCGCCGGCGCCACCGGTTATCGCGGTTCAAAGAGACGCGGACTTCAGATGCTCGAGCAAGTTGCGAAAGAAGGACGCTGGGCGCGGGACGACGCGAAGTCGGTCCTGATCCTGCTCTACACGCGTGAGAAACGATACGCCGACGTATTGCCGCTGACCCGTGAGTTGAGCGCGAAATATCCGCGCAATTACCTGCTGCGACTCGAAACCGCCGACGCGCTCGTAGCGCTCGCAGGCGTCAAACGAAAAGAAAAAGACCTGATGGGCGCGGTGCAGTTGGAAAAAGAGGCGTTCGCGACGTTTGACGAACTGCTTCGCGACCGCAACGCGCGCGATGCGGCGGCGGGTGCGCTGGATTTCATCCATTTCAAGTACGGCGAAGTTTTATTGATGGCCGGTTATCACGAACGCGCCGCCAAGGAGTTTCTGGCAACGACGAAAGTCGACCGCGCGGAAGCCGGACTCGTGACGATGGCCCACCTCTACGCCGCGCGTGCATACGACGTCGGCGGCAAGCGCGATGAAGCAGTCGCGCATTACAAGGTCGTGCTCGCGCGTCCGAATATTTACGCTGCACACGACGAAGCCAAACGTGGGTTGCAAAAGGCCTACAGATCGGAGGCGCTTTGACTCACGTAAATGATTCCGCCAAACCAGTGGTCCAAACACGCCCGCGTCGTTTGCTACTCTGCCTCGACGGCGTGCCGCACAAGTTGATCGTCGCCGCAAAAGAGCGCGGGCTATTTGACGCCTTCGGTCCACCGACGCGTCTGCTGTCGCCATTTCCGACGATGACCAACGTCGCGCTCTCAGCGATGTTCAGCGCGACTCCGCCCGCGGGTTACGAAAGTCTCTACTTCGATCGACAAGCAGGTGAACTACGCGGGGGAATCAAGAAGTATCTCGGACGCCGCACGCCCGATAAGATTCCTTCGTCATACATGGACGATCTCGATTACCAGGAACCGCTCCCGTTCGAGTTTCTCATTTACGTCGCTCCCGAAACCGTTTGGCGCACAGACATGCAG
>JAICGQ010000346.1 GCA_025923035.1 Pyrinomonadaceae bacterium
CGCGGGATCAGGTGACGCAGGATCTCGCCTTGCACCGGTGTGAAATCGAAGAAGCCGTCGATGATCAGCAACTTTACGTTATCGAGCCACGGGATCTGCACGTGTTGTCCGTCGAGTTCGCCGCGTAAGACCGATAACGCTCGTAATTGATCGGAATCTTCCTCCGTGAGCTGGTTCTTATTTAAAAGCTCCGCGTAGGTTGAATAAATAAGTGAGACTTCGGCATCGAACTCGTTCGGCTTCTGTTGATCGAAGGCGCGAGCCGCGACGATCTCTGCCAGTTCTGCTGGTGTTCGGGCGGCGCGTTGCAGTTCGCCGAGCAGTGTTGTGATTGTGTTGACGCAACCTTCGCGTGTTGCCAGTGGCGCGAACGCCTGGAGTTTTCCCTGGGCCAGCAGGCGCAGCAGGATCTGCGACACCAGGCTGCGCTTCAACGGCAACTCGTCGCGATCGATCGGAATACGCGGCGGCATTCCGCGTCCTACTTCGTCGACGGATGAGGAAATGATCCGCTGCGCGAAACCGCGAAACAGGTAGACGGGTATCTCGCCCCAGACGCCGCTTCGTTTGCTGTGATCGAGGATCTGTTGTGTGACGACTTCGAGTAGTGGATACGACGCGGCGAGGTAAATGAAGCTCGCGCTCTGATCGGCGGCCACAAGATCGCCGCAACGCTCGATGAGTAGCGTTCGATTGTTGCCGAGGAGAGGACTTAGCCAGATTTCGTTCCAGACGTTATGCACGGATTAGAACCACGGATAGCTAAATATCAGGGAAGAGGCCGCCTTCATCCAGACTGAGCGGGCGGGTGGTTTTGTCGATCGGCTCCACTGCTTTGATGTCTTCGCCGGCCAGCGCGCCGCGCTCTTTGAACCGCCGCGCCGTCACGAGCACGCGCGCTTCCAGCGACCGCACGCCCTGGTTGTACGCATCGAGCGCTCGATCGAGATTGCGACCGATCGTGTCGTAGTGCTTCGTAAACGTCCGCAACCGATCGTAAAGCTTGCGCGCGAGCGCGCTCACCTCATGCGCGTTTTCAGCCATCTGCTCCTGACGCCAACCGTATGAGATCGCTTTCAGCAAGGCAATCAACGTCGTCGGCGTCGCAATGATGACGTTTTGACTCACGCCGTCTTCAATTAACTTCGGATCGTTCTCGAGCGCCGCGCTGTAGAACGTCTCACCCGGCAGAAACAGCAACACAAACTCCGGCGTCGGTTGCACCGCTTCCTGATACGACTTGCGACTGAGCGTCGCGATGTGCGTACGCACAAGCCGCGCATGATCCTTCAACTTCAGGGAACGCACTTCATCATCGCCCGTCGAGATCGACTCGTAAAACGCGTCGAACGGCACCTTCGCATCGACGACAATCGTGCGGTTTCCGGGCAAACGCACGATCATATCGGGACGCAACCGGCCGTCTTCGCCGTTGACCGTCGTCTGCTCCGTGAAGTCGCAATAACGCACCATCCCAGCCATCTCGACCACGCGACGCAACTGAATCTCGCCCCATCGCCCGCGCACGTGCGGCACGCGCAACGCCTTCACGAGGTTTCCTGTTTCCGACTGAAGCTGCGATTGCGAAGTCGCGAGCGTTTTCAGTTGCTCGCGCAACTCGCCGTACGCCGTGGCGCGAGTCTTTTCCAGTTCGACGATCTTGCCGTCGACTTTCTCGAGCGAGTCCTTCAACGGTTTGACCAACTCGTCGATCGCGGTTTGCCGGCGTTCGAGGTCGCCGCGCGCTGTTTCCTGAAACTTCTCGAGATTCTGACGCGCGAGATCGATGAACGACTGGTTGTTGTTTCGCAGCGCGTCGGCGGAGAGCGCTTTGAACGCGTCGGCAAGTTTCTCCTCGGCGTTCGTCAGCAGCGCGAGTTTTTCCTGGTTCACGCGTCGCTCGTCTTCGAGACGCGTTTCGAGCGCTGACAGTTGAGATGTAACACGGGAATTTTCGTTTCGCAGTTCTTCAGTCGTCGCTGCTTCGCGGTCGAGTGCCTCGCGCAGTTCGCGCACTTGATCGTCCTTGCGGGCGAGTCGTTCGACGAGCGTGGCAAACTCGGAATTTACCTTCGAGCGAGTTATGAACCAGAGGGAGACGGCGCCGATGACAAGGCCCACGCCGAGCATCGACAGGGGAAACAAAAGCTCCATGCGGCGGATTCTATCACTTCATTTATGAAATCCGTGTTTTAGATCACCATCTGCCGAAGCTGGCGACTATTCTTTCATAAACCTTCCGAGTGAGGCGGACGTCGTTGAGGTTGTATTCGCGGATCAGGCCGAGTTTACCCGCCTGGTAAAGTTCAAACACCTTGCTGCCTTCGACTTCTTCAGTCTTGCTCGACTCGATCCCCAGCGCCCACGCGATGTCGTCGAGACTGACCTGCCGCCGCGCCCCGAGCCACCAGCGATGCATCGTGTCAAACACCCCACGCACGTTGTAGTCACTCAAATTCACAAACGGTCGTGCATTGAGGCCGTGCACCAAACAGCGCTGAAAGATGAACGGCAGATCGAATCCGATGATGTTGTGACCGACAAGTTCGTCACACTCGGCGTCGAAATCTTTCATAAACTGAAGGAAATCGCGCAGCGCCTGGTTCTCGCTCTGTTCGTAACCATCCTTGTCGATACCAAAAACTCGCTCGCTCGACTCCGGACCGAAACCCGGAAACTCCAGCCCCGGAATCGATCCGACGTGCAAAGCGATCGACAGCACGCGTCCGGACGTCGCACTCAGCGAGCCCAGTTCGTAACAACGCTCTTCTTCCGCAGCGATGTCTTCGAGGTAACGCTGTTGCTGTTCGAAACGCATGTTGCCAAGGCGCATCTGTCGTTCCAGTTGCGACCCGACGCGTTCACGAAAACTCGCCAGCGTGAGCGTCTCGATGTCGAGCGTGTATGCGCGCGGCAGGCGAGGCTCGGAGTCTTGATGTTCGCGATACTGTTCGATCGTGATCGGCCGGTACTCGGCAACGACGAACTGCGGGCGGTCCTGGTAGGTTTCGAGTTTGCCGGTGACGCCCCAGAGTCCGGGCTTGATTTCACCCTGTGCTGTGAGGACCTCGCCCCAGATCTTCAGCGCGATCGTTCCGGTGCCGTTGCGCGCGATCACGTCGCAGAAGCTGCGGCCTTGTTGTGTGCGTCGCTCACGCACCGACGTGACGAGCACGATCAGCCACACGTCTTCGCCGTGGGGAATTTCGGGAATGGGAACGTTACCGCGCATGAGGCCACCGGTTTGTGAGCATAAGTGCGATCATTTTGTAGTCAGCTAAGAAGGACCACAACGGATACTCGAAGGTGGCGGGTTTGTTTTTCTCGATCACGAAATGCGCCAGCCACGCGCAGCCGTAACCGGGAACGAAGCCGAGCGGGAACAGCCACCACCTTCCCGACGCGATGAAGTAAACGACCGTCAGTAGTCCGGCAGTTGTGCCAAGCAGATGCAACCAGCGCGTTGCGGGCTTGCTGTGTTCCGCAACGTAGAACGGCCAGAACTCGGAAAACGAGTTATACCGGCGAGTGCTCATCGGCGTTTAAATTGATCAATTGGAGATTTTCGTCGACGTGTTCGACACGGCTCATGCCGACGAGCGAAGTGGTTATTCCCGGCGCGCTCCGAACAAACTGAATTGCGGCGTGCACATTCGTGGCGAGCCGGCCTTGCAACATCGAACCACTCGCCATCACCGTCACGCCCAGCCGGGCCGCAGCTTCGACAACCGTTAACGGCTCGCCGTCGATTGTCTCATTCGCTACTGATATGGCTTGCGGCATCGCCAAATTCACGGGCAACTGAAGAAAACGAAATCCGTGCGACTCGCCACCCACCTGACGCGCCATTTCGATCATTTTCACTAACGAATGATGTCTACGCGATTCCGCGGGTTCACGAAAACCGTTCCAGGTCGCGACGCCGTAAAACTGTAGTTTCCCTTGCCGGCGGTTCTCCTCGAGTCGCTCGAATGCGAGCCGCAGTCGATGATAAAACTCACTCTCCGAAACGTGGTCCAATTGCGACTCCGGATTGTGAACGTAGTAGACGTCCACAGTTTCGAGATCCATGTTGCGCAATGACTGGTCCAACTGGTTCTGCAAGTACGACGGCGTCATGCAATGACTGCCACCGACGATGTCGTCAAACGATGCAACGCCGGGTTTCACGAACGTCTCTGCGACGTACTCGCGCATGTTTCGCGGCGGCGCACCGTCAAACGGCAAATAACCGCCCTTGGTGCAAATCACCAACTCTTCACGCGCAAATCCCTCGTTTTCGAGCGTCTTCAGGGCGCTCCCGATCGATCGTTCGCTTCGTTGAAAACGATAATTCGCAGCAGTGTCGATCACATTGACGCCGCTCGAAACTGCGCGCACAACGGCGTTCGCGTAGCCAAGATCCGTCGCGTCGTCAGGGTTTCCGAGGTACGTGCCGATGCCGATCGACGAAAGCGTCAATCCCTGTTGCCGGCGAAAGTGATTTTTACCGGCGGCTGTCACAAAACGGCCGGCGTAACGCGCGGTGCCTTCAGACGTGGCGTGATTCAGTAAGGGCATTTTTCCCACGGATGTTAGCACGATCTGTGTTCTTTGTATTTTGTGCTTCGCGCTTGTTACTTTGTACCCGCATGAGTTCAAACTTCCTGGACTGGCGCGAGTTTGAAGGCTCGAACGCCGAAAAGTTTTACAAGACCACGCTGTGGCAGGGCGAACACGTCATGGTGGGTTTGAACTGCCTCGAACCGGGGCAGGTGCAAAAGGTCCATGCACACGCGGGCGCTGACAAGTTCTACCTGGTGCTGGCCGGTCGCGGGAGTTTTGTCGTCGGCGAAGAAGAGCAGACCGCCGAAACAGGAACCGTCGTCGTCGCGCCGGCGGGCGTTTCGCACGGCGTCACCAACACGGGCGACGAACGATTGTCTCTTTTGGTTGCAATCGCTCCATCGATCAAATGAGCGAAAGAGAAAGAGCCACGCTGCGAACACAATCGTCTCTCGATATCGACGAGCGCGCCCTCGACGACATCACCACGCAGGCGACACAACTCGTCGCCGAATACTTCAAAACCATCGCCGAACGCCCCGTCCGCGCGGAAAACTACGCCGGCAAAACGACGGCTGCGCTCGATCTCGATCTTCCGCGCGACGGTGTTCCGCTCGATCGTTTGCTGAACGAGTGCCGCACGCTTTTCGATCTGAGCAGGCACAATGGTCATCCGCGGTTCTTCGGCTACGTCGCGTCGCCAGCGACGCCGATCGGTGCGTATGCCGATCTGATCGCGAGCGCTTTGAATGCGAACATCACGTGCTGGCGTTCCGGTCCGGCGGGAACCGAACTCGAGCGACTCGTGGTTCGTTGGCTCGGGTCGTTGATCGAATACGAC
>JAICGQ010000347.1 GCA_025923035.1 Pyrinomonadaceae bacterium
AGCTCTTCGGCGCTTGGGAACCGTTCGCTATATTCGGTGTCTAAATGTTTCGAGTAAGCTCCCGCGACCCGATGGCACCGGCAACTAGCGGACTCACGAATTCGATTGCGCGCACACGCGCCATGGCCCGTAGCTGGACGGGCTGCTATTCGAAACCCGTTGTTCGCCATCGCCATACGGAGGAACGGATGTTTAATAACCTTATCGAATCAAGCTCTCACGCGAAGGAATTCAAGCGGCGAGGATCGTTTCTACTGTTTACCACAGCGACGTACCTCCTGCTGTTTGTCGTCACCGGTGTGATCAGCATCTATGCGTACGATGCGCGTCTCGAACAGCAAAATCTTGAACTAGTCGGTTTAGTTGCTCCGGTTGAGTGGGTCCAACAAGAACAGCAACCCGCCGCGCAGCCTGACAGGCCAGAACCGACCCGCGACAACAATCAATCGAACATACCCACGCGCGAAATCGCGATGGCAACGGTCGACACTCCCGAGCGACCTCCGGATAACATTTCGACGACGCCCAACAAGAACCTGCCTGTTCCCCCCGGCCTCTATCGCGTGACCGGACAAGACTACAATCCGCCGGGCGGCCCTGCTGGACCAGGCACTACATCTGGCCCCGATACGAGCCGGCAAGTAGCTCCGTCTCGTCCGATTGAAATCGAAGATCCACCACCCGCGCCCGAAACGCCAAAGGTTCCGAAGATCATCAGCAAAGGACCAATCACGGGCCAGGCGACTTCTTTGCCACAGCCGCCCTATCCGGTACTTGCGAAACAAACAGGCATTCAGGGACGCGTGAGCGTTCAGGTGTTGATCGACGAAAAGGGCAATGTTGTTTCAGCAACAGCGATTGATGGGCATCCGATGCTCAGGGTGGCAGCTCAGAGAGCAGCGCTTCAGGCGAAGTTTTCTGCGACGACGCTGGGAGGTCTCCCCGTCAAAGTTTCCGGCGTGATCACATACGACTTCAAGCTCAATCGATGACGGCTCGGTGAACAGTTACAGGGGCTGGTGAAACAGATACAGACGCGCTTCCCGCCAACGCAAAGAGGTACGAGAGCCATGATTCTCGTACCTCTCCCGCCGTTTTCGATTACACCTTTCCCGCAACGCCGATCTTTAAATCAATTGCGGTCGCGAATGATTCCCGTTCCGCGTCCAGTCATTACTTCCTTGCCGTGCTGGTTCGTGCATTTCCACTCGGAATCGATATCGCTGTAACCATCCGCCGGCGTTGCCTCGAGCAATGTGACGACACACTCGATCGTGTCGCCGGCAAACACCGGCCGGAGAAAACGGAACGTCATCTCGCGCGCGATAAGATTCATGTCGCCGCCGATCTTTGTCGGCAAAGTTGCCGTCAGTAGCCCGTGGGCCATCAACCTCCCCGTCGCGTCGGGCACATGATGATGCTCACCATCATCCCCCGACACCCGCGCGAACAAACGAATATCCTCCTCCGTAAACGTCCGCTTCCACGACATCGTATCCCCGGTTTTCATATTTCAAATACTTTCCGCCCAGCGAACGATCTCGTTCATCGCCTTTTCGTAGATCTCTTCCTGCGGGATGCCGAACTTCTTCGGCGCCTTGAATGAGTGATCGCCGCCTTCGATCGTGTGAATCTTCGCCGCCGGTTTCAGGCCTTTGATGAAGGGTTGAATCTCTTCCGGCGTTCCGAGGGCGTCGCGCGTGCCTTGCACGAACAGCATCGGTTTCCGTATCTGTGCGAGATGTTCGACGCGGAGTTTTTCGGGAGCGCCGGGTGGATGAAGTGGATACCCAAGGAAGACTAACCCGTTAATCTGATCGGCCAGCGGTTCCTTTTCCTGCGACGCAGCCGCCGCGACCTGTGAGGCAATGCGGCCACCCATCGACTTCCCACCGATCACCAGTCGGTTGTTCTTCAGTTTTCGGTGTTTGACTGCCGTGTCGATCACGGCCCGGAAGCACGACTCCAACTTCCCTTTCTGATCCGGCACGGAGCGACCCTGCTCCATGTAGATGAAGTTGAAAGTCATCACGTCGACACCACGCGACGCCAGACCGTTTGCAAACATCCGCATGAAGCCGCTGTCCTGGCTGGCGCCGGCTCCATGGCCCAACACTGCGGTCAACCCGGCGCGTCCCTTTTTGTCGGCGGCATAAAGAAGGGCCGTCACCGAATCGTTTGCATTTACACTGACGGTCAGCTTCTCTGTTTCGCTGGGCATCTACTTGATCAGGCTTCCTTCGCCAACATCGCGAGCGCGTCCTGCTCCTCATTTTTAAATCGCTTCGAAACCCCCGCTTGCACGCTTGGCGAACTCTTGGAAAAGTAAGCGAGATTGCCGTCCGGTTTCTTACGACCTCGTTCCGCGTAGATCGCGCAGATGAGTTGTTTGTCAAAATTGGGGTCGGACCGTTTGCAATTCACGTTTGCGATCGCCTTGTGAACGATGGTCGACGCGCCGCCGTGTTGCACGGCGGTGGACCATACGACGTCCTGCAACGCGCGGCTTCGTGTGTTCACGTCGAGACCATCGTCGGCGAGTATCTTCGCCGCGAGCAGATCATAATGACTCCTCTTGATGAACGCATGTTGCGCGCTTTGAAACGCAGCGGTCTCGTTGGCGGCGATCCGTTTCCAACAAGCGGTAAATGGCGCAGTACCGGCAGCGAGTCCTTTAAAATCGTTGGCCCAGGGGAATCCTGGTTGGGTAACAAAACGCGTGACGGTGCCCATCTTCGTCGCCATCTGATACGAGCCGTACGAGACTCCGCCGGGATCACCTGAGCCGGTCGAAACAACGCCGGGTCCGCGGCCGCCGGTTTCGTACTTCGCCGACAATTCGCCGAGCGTATCCGCGATCGCTTGCCCCAATGCGCCGGCTGCTGAGTGCGCGGGAGGCGTTACGGGCATCTGGGGCAAGGGCTTCGTGTTGTCAGTCGTCAATTCTGATAAGCCGTTGGGGAGAGTCAGCACGTCGCCGACTTTGATTCTGTTTGGGTCAGTGATCTGAGGATTCGCCTGGAGTAACTGATCGGTCGAGCAGCCGTTGAGCTTCGCTATTTTCGACAGGGTGTCGCCGGGCTTAACTGTATAAGTCATGAGAGGCTCCTTTTTTATTAGACCGTTCGCGAGGGACTCGAATAGTAGTAAACGGGTTGACGCGAAGTCAATGACAACACTAGAGATAAAGTCGCGGAACGCGTTCGCCGATACCGCACGTGACCTCGTACGAAAGCGTGCCGGAAATGCGCGCGAGATCTTCGGCGGAGACGCTTGGTCCGGCATGCTCGCGGTCCCATCCGAGCAGCGTAACTTTGTCGCCCACTTCGACGCCCGCAACGTTCGTGACGTCGATCAACGTGAGATCCATCGAGACCCGTCCGACGACGGGAGCGTACGCGCCGCGAAGGATCACGTTGGCGCGGTTGGACAATGCACGCATGTAACCGTCGTGATAACCGATCGGCAACGTCGCGATCTGAGACTTTCGCGACGCCTCGAACGTGCAGCCGTAGCCGATCGTCTCGCCCGGCGGCACCCATTTCACCATGCTGATCCGCGTGTGCAGCGACATCACGGGCGCGAGTTTCGGATCTGAAACGGTGAGTGGCAGAACGTCACGCCACAAGCCGTACAACACGCCGCCCGGTCGGACGATGTTGCCCCATGCTTCGCGATAGCCGTAAACGCCCGCGGAGTTTGAAAGATGTAGATACGTCGGGTGAAAACCGGCTTGACGAAACACAGCGGCTGCTTCCTCGAAACGATTGATCTGATCGCGCGTTAGTGGTTTGCAGGAGGCATCGTCCGCGGCAGCGAGGTGGCTCATTAGTCCGTCGATGCGCACGTTGCGAAACCGTGCGAGCTGCGGGACGAATTCGCTTAGTTCGTCGAAACGAACGCCGAGGCGGCCCATACCCGTATCGATCTTTACATGCGCGTCGACCAGGGCGCCCGCATCGGCAGCAGCCTGGTTGAGTGACTCGAGCATGTCGAGCCGGTAGACCACGGGGGTAATTCGTTGTTGAATGCACGCAGCAGCCTGACCCGGCCAGAAACCGCCGAGGCAAAGCACGGGTTGCGCGATGCCGGCGTTGCGCAACTGGATTCCTTCTTCGGGAATCGCGACGCCGAACCATTCGGCGCCCTCGCTCGCGAGGCGTCGGGCGCATTCGACCGCGCCGTGACCGTATGCATCAGCCTTGACGATCGCCATAACTCTCGCCGCTGGACTGACGAGGCTTCTGATCTGTTTGAAGTTTGCGGCGAGGTTATCGAGATGTATCTCGGCCCATGTTGGTCTGCCTGAAAGGGTGATTTCACGCGCGCGCGACTGGTCCTGGAATGATGGCATGGAGTGTAGTTTACCCGCGTTATCCATGTTCTAATAGTCGCCCGTTATGAAAGTTGCTTATGGACTTAAAGCACATTCCGGGTGGGCGGCGTTGGTGAGTTGGAAGCCGGTGAGACGCGCAAGTTGGTGAAGCGTGGGATTGATGCCTTGCGACGCGTGAGATACGCGCGGCATCGCACTCCGCTTTTGAGAAGTCACTTTTCTGATTCAAGAATTTTCGCTAAACTGAGTCTCAACCTCACATTAAGGAGTATCGATCCTCATGATGAATAACGAAGAGTTCGAACGAAAAGCGGCCTTTATCGTCAACCAGCAAGCCCAGTTTGCGGTGGACATGGATAAGCTGCGCCAGAGGCAAGACAAAACTGAAGAATCAATAGACCGTCTGGTCGCTGCACAGGCGAGAACCGAAGAAGAGCTAACGTACCTTGCTGCGGCGCAAAGGAAGACCGAAGAAGTGGTGACCCGCCTTGCCTACGTCACAAACGAAGGGTTCAAGGACGTAAACGCTAAGATTGACTCCCTGGTTAACTCGCAAATCGCTCTGGAAGATTCACACAGAGAAACCGATAAGCAGCTCAGGCAAACCGGGGACGAGGTCCGTAAACTGACCGCTACCGTAGATCGGTACATCCGCCGCCGCAACGGCGACTGATTAATTGCCCCTTACAGTTCGTGCACTCGCTGGGAGTGACGCTTTATGAAGACTCTCATTACGTTGCTGCTTGCCATTTTAATTGGCAACTCCACGAGTGCCGCCGTCTGCTCTGCCACACCTCAAACGCGAGACCAGTGGCGCAGCGTCAAAACCAATAATCTCTTCGTCATCGGCAACGCCGATCCGGAGAAGCTGCGTCAGGTGGCGGCGTGGCTGGAGTTTTTTCATAGCGCGTTCGCACGACTCGTCTCGCGGAATGTGCTCGACGCGTCCGTTCCCACAACAGTAATTCTCTTCCGCGACGAAGCGTCGTTTACGCCATTCAAGCCGCTGTACCAGGGGCGCCCGGCGAATGTGGCC
>JAICGQ010000348.1 GCA_025923035.1 Pyrinomonadaceae bacterium
ATCAGGATGAACAGCACAAATCGTACGATCCGGAGTATGTAAACAGGTTGTGGCACGTGTTGCGCTCGTCGGAAAGAGTGATGCAGGAATTTCGCTCGCGCTTTATCGGCAAGTGCAGTCCGGTGCATTTCTTCTGGGGCAGTTTCGATCTTGCCGTCACGCGCTTCTCCGGCCGACCGGCGCCGCCGCGTCCCGATGCGGATCCGATCACCCGCGAGGCTTACTCGCATGAGGTAATCAGTCACGGCTGGTGGCCGGGCCAGGGACCACTGGGCAAAGCCGCGTTCTACTCGTACACCGCACCCGCGCCCGAAGGCTTGAGCAGCGCGCCGCTTCGACCAGACAAGGCTTTCTGGAGTAACGATCTTTCGGAGTTTCTAATGTACTACGACGACGTGCGGAACGCGCCGAACCCGGATGAGGCTTTGATGGAGTTTTTGCAGAGCACTTACGAGGCAGGCGCGAACCTGGCGAACTGGGACCGCGCCTCCCTCGAAAGATAAAACGTCGATCTTAAAACTTGAAGCGAACGCCTAACTGAATCTGCCGCTCGCCCAGAAACGTTCTTGGACCACCAAACGGCGTGGACGGCGCAGGATTCGTCAACACTAACGCCGACGAACTCGCGATTCCATACCGCCCGGTGTTTGCGGTCGCGACGTTCGATCGATTGAACAGATTGAACGCCTCGCCGAGAATGCTCACGTTGTAGTTCTCACCAAACTTGAACGTCTTCATCACTCGCGCGTCGAAAATGTAGACGCTCGGCGTCGTGAAACCGTTTCGTTCAGTAGCCGGCACACGATCCGTACTCGGATTTCCATCGCGATTAGCATCACCCGCAATCAGCGCGGAATAAGCAAAGCCCGACTGCAACGTGATGATGCCGGAGAAGGTCCAATTACTCAGCAAGTGTCTGGCGAAGGCGTTGTCTTTCTGAACCGTGCCAATTTCATAAACCGGACTGAAGACGAACCGATGACGGATGTCGAGATCGCTGCGGCCCCAGTCGCTATTGATGTCGAGGTTATTTTGCAGTCCCTTCGCGTCGTCGGCGCCGACAACCACCATCGTCTGATCGGGACGGTTATCGCTAGTGTCCGACAACGTGTAGGCAGCAATGAACTGGAAGCCACGTGTGAAACGCCGCCTCAATTCCGTTGCCAGTGCGCTATAGCGCGAGTCGCCCGTGCTCTCGAACAAGTTGATGCGCGCAAAACCCGGAATCGGACGAGCCGCCGGATGACGCAACACCGTGAACACTTGTCCGGCGGGATCGCTGACTTGCGTCGGGACCGGAGTGCCAAGGTTGATGTCGCGCGTGCGGCCGATGTGGACGCCGCGGAAGTAGAGATAACTGATGGACAAACTCGTATTCGCAAACAGTTCGCGCTCGACGCCGAGCCGCCCCTGTTGCACGTACGGTTGTGCGTAGTCTTCGGCAAATAGATAAAGACTCGGGTTCACGCCTCCGGTCGCAGGCGGCGCGCTGAAGATGTTCGGATAGATCGGGCACGGATTCGGCACGAGCGTGCAGTTCAGATTGACGCCGGTAACCTGAATTCCGTTCTGGGAGTGGGCCGTGCCGAGCATGATCGCCGGCGTGCGGCCAAAGAAAATGCCGTAACCGCCACGCAGCACCGTCTTATCGTCGAACGCGTAACTGAATCCGAAACGAGGCGCGATGTTGTTACCGTCACTGACTGGCGTAGTCGTGTCCAAACCGGCTGCTGCCAGCGCGGCGCTCGGGTTGTGCACTGATGGATCAGCCAGATCCTGAAGGTCGTAACGCAGTCCGAGGTTGAGGGTCAGTTTCGGAGTCAACCGCCAGTCGTCCTGCACGAACAGTCCGTACTCGTTCAGATCCGGATGCGTGGTTCCGCCTGACGTGCCCGCGCCGGGAAAGTTCTGGGTGAACGCGGCGGGCGTGTTTGAGGCAAACAGCGCATACGAGTTGAACGTGAATTGACCCGAAAACAGACCCGGGAAGAAGTTGAAGATGCGATCGAAATTGAAGTCAGCGCCGAATTTGAAGCTGTGCTCTCCGTGCGTGAGACTCACGACGTCGATTACTTGCACGCGCTTGATGGTCGTTTCGCGCGGGCTGAAATTGTTTCTGCCGAGCTGCAGAAATCCGCCGCCGGTTTGAATACGCGCCTCAGTAACGTCGCTGTTTGCTTCGCCAGGCTCGCGATCGCGGCCAAACTGAAAACGAAGCTCGTTGATGACCGTCGGCGTTAACGTCGAGATTAGCGAGCCGGAAAAAGTGGTGGTCTTCGCGATGCTGTTTCCGGAATGTTCTTCAACACTGAGCGGGCCGCCATTCTCGTTGTTGTTGCCGGTGAAGTTCTGCTGGTTGAACCGCAGTACGAGCTGGTTCGCATTGTTCAAACGAATGTCTGATTTCACCATGTAGACGTCCTGATCGCGCCCGATCTGATACGTATTCATCTTCGGCGCGAGCAGGTTCTGAATGCTCTGCGGTTGCGCGAAAAAGTTCGGCGCGTCGACGACGTTCGGAATGTTTGATCGCTGTCCGTCGTAAGCGAAGAAGAAGAAGATCCGATCTCGTTTGATCGGACCACCCAGCGTGGCGCCAAACTGATTAATCTGCGACTTCGGACGTTTTGCACCGCGCGCGGTAAGGATCGGCGTGTTGGAATTCAATGCTTCATCGCGGAAGAATTCAAACGCGCTGCCATGCCATTCGTTTGATCCGGACTTCGTAACGACGTTGATGACCGCGCCGCCGGCCCGTCCAAACTCCGCCGAAAACCCGTTTTGATTTACCTGAAACTCTTGCACCGATTCTTCTGAAAACTGGTACGGCGGCCGAGTTCCCGTGCGCCCGAATGACTGTCCGAAAAAGGTGTTGTTGTTGTCGGCGCCGTCCACTTGCAGACTGTTGAGAGTTCCTTTTTGTCCGCCAACGGCGAGATCGCCTTGTCGCGTCGGATCTCTGACCACGCTGGGCGTGAGCGTTGCGAAGTCGAGAAAGTTCCGGCCGTTAACCGGCAGGTTCTGGATGGCGCGTTCGTTGACGACCGACGAGATCGAGGTTCGTGTAGTCTCCACGACCTGACCTTCCGCGGAAACGTCGACCATCGCGACCGTCGCATTCCCCACCGCCAATTGAATATCGAGCGGTGTTTGGCCGCCGACGGTAACGACGACGTTCGTAAACGTGGCCGGGACGAATCCCTGCGCGCCGCTCGTCTCCACTTTGTAAGCGCCGGGCGGTAGAAAGACGATGCGATAGATTCCCTCGTCGTTTGTGACGGCATTCTTAGAAAGACCCGTAGCCAGGTTTGTGGCCGTGACAGTCACATTGGGCACTGCGGCAGCGTTCGGATCGGTAACGCGGCCTTCGATGTTTCCGGTGTTCGCTTGCGACTGGGCGGCGACGGTGATTGACACTGACAAAAGGCACACGATCAGCAAGCACATGCGATATGCGCGGAGGGGATTTATAAACATGACTTCCTTCCTTCTTAAAGTCCTCAGGTGGTGTTTGAGGGTTTCAGCGGACGCCATAGGGCGGCGAGGCGTTTTCCGCTTGCAGTCTGGAGCAAACTCATCATTCCCATGTAACCAAAGCCGAAGAAGAACAACAGCAGAAACGGAATCGTTCCCCACATGTGCAGGCGCGCGGAGTAAACGATCGCTAACAGAAAGTAAAAGGCGAATCCGAGTTCGAGCAACGGCAGCAGTCCGCGCTTGCGGCGATATTTCTTCCGTTTCCACGTGGCATCGCTCGCCTCTTCAACGCGATACTTCGGCGTGCGCACGAACTCCGACTTTACACCTAACAACGCTTCGAGTACGGCGCGCGCGTTTGAGAAGGCGAGGCCGATTCCCAATCCCATCACCAGCGGCAGGTGCAACAATCGCGGCGTGCGCTTCTCGTCGAGATACCACACCGCCGAACCGTAAAACAGCACCACCGAGATCGACGAGAAAAACAGCAGCGGCAAGTCGAGAATCATCAGGTGGTAGAACGGTTGGTTGTAGCGCACCAGCAACAGCGGGAATTGCAGGAAACTCGCGACGATCATCAGCGGGTAACTGATGTTTCCCGTCAGCCGAAAGAACATTTCCAGCTTCACGCGAAACGGCAACGCCGCGCGCCAGATGCGCGGATAAAGTTTCAGCCCGACCTGCATCACGCCTTTGGCCCAGCGTCGCTGTTGCGCCTTGAAGGCGTTGATTTCGACCGGAATCTCCGCCGGCGCTTCTTCGTCGAGCAGGTAGATGAATTTCCAGCCCATCAACTGGGCGCGAAAACTGAGATCGGTGTCTTCCGTCAGTGTGTCGTGTTGCCAGCCGCCGCTTGTTTCGATCGCCTGGCGCCGCCAGATCCCGGCGGTGCCGTTGAAGTTGAAAAACCCGCCCGTGCGGTTTCGCGTGGTCTGTTCGACGACGAAGTGTCCGTCGAGCATGATGGTTTGGAGTTTCGTCAGCAGGTTGTAGCGGCCGTTGATGTGCGACCAGCGCATTTGCGCGCAACCGACGAGCGGATCGGTAAAGAAGTCGACCAGCTTTCGCAGGCAATCGGGTTTCGGAACGAAGTCGGCGTCGAAGATCGCCAGCAGGTCGCCTTTGGCAAACTTGTTTCCGTTCTCGAGCGCGCCGGCTTTGAATCCGGTGCGGTCCAGGCGGTGGATAAAGTGGATGTCGAAGCCCTGCTCCGCATACTTCGCCACCACCGCTTCCGCGACTTTTGTTGTTTCGTCCGTTGAGTCGTCGAGGACCTGGATCTCGAGCTTGTCGTGCGGGTAGTCGATCTCGGTTACGGCTTTGAGCAAACGTTCGACGACGTAGAGTTCGTTAAAGAGCGGAAGTTGGACCGTAATTCGCGGCAGGTCGGCTTCGGCGAACTTCCCGCCCGGCACCGGCACAAACCGGCGATAACGCCAGAAGTCGATCACCTGCTTGATGCGATAACCGCCGTAGACGGCCAAGGTCGTCAGGATAAAGAAATAGATGATCAGGACGATCCAGTCGAAGCCGTCGAGCTGGTAGAGCGGACTGATGTTGCCCCACGTTTTATTGACGCCGTCGTGGAAATACCGTTCGAAGAGCGTTTGCGGGTCGTCGCCGAGGGGGCTGGGCCAGGGAGTTGGTGCTGGTGCTGGTGCCTGGAAAATCATGAATAACAAGCTTTACAAAGCGCCAGATTCTAACCTATGGCGGGCGATATAGCGAAATCCGTTATATGCGGCGGTCCGGCGCGCTGTAGTCGCTCGGCGCCGACGCCATGCGTTCGGGAGAAGAAAGCGTGAACGTGGGCCGTTTTTCGCGGTTTTTTCGGGTTGCCAGCTC
>JAICGQ010000349.1 GCA_025923035.1 Pyrinomonadaceae bacterium
CCACCGCCACCTCTCATTGGCGTCGAAAATCCGCCCCGCGGCCCGCGCGGCGCCGTAAACAAGAGCCGTCCTCGAAAGTGACCAGGAAAGTGCGATTTGAAGCCGAAATTATTGAATCCAAATCGATTGAAGCCGAAGTTGTTGAAGCCGGATTTATTGAATCCGTGAAACCCATCGACGAACCCGAACGGAAAACCGCTCGTCACCAATCCCACGCCATAGGGATAGGCCCACGGATAATCGTTAGCCTGGTTTGCCAGTACACTGATTTGGTTTTGACTGGCTGCTACCTGCGCCTCCAGTTGAGTGGCGCGGTTTCGCCAGAACTCCAGTTCCTCGCGCGAGCGCATCTCGCGTATCTGCTCTTGCGTGCGGTTGTCGATGTCCTCGACCTCGCGCCGGCGTTCCTCGACGGACGGCAATCCTAACTCCTGTCTCTGTCGTTCGCTTTCGATCCGCGCGCGCCGGTAAGACTCGACGTCTTTATTCGTGATCGATCGTGTGGCGGTCCTTCGCTGCGGTTCGACCGGAGCGGGCGCTGCCTCGGGTTTCGAGGCGATGTTGAGGAAAGTTCCAGCGGCTAATCCGTTAACACGCTCAGTTGCGGCGATGTCGATCGTGGTCAACTGGATCGTGACCTGAATTCCCGGCGCCGTTTCGTATGTAAGCGTGGATTTAGTCAACGTGAACGTGTTTGGAATCTCGACTCTGCGGCCGTTACGCATCACGACGGTGTACGCGCTTGCCGCTGTCGCTGTGAAGATGAGCAGAAAACCTGCAACCAAAAGTCGGCGGAAAAACATAAGACACCTCACTTGGTGAAAAGCTCTGTAACAGGGGTGGGGCCCAGTATAGCATCCGGCCGATCCGCGTTCCCACTGACGCGCGATGAGTTTGGCACTCGAAGAAAACACAAATTTTCTTGGCAACGAGCGCTCTCTTTGATATACATGCGGCGCACCGGACGGACCACCCCCTCAGGTTCACAGAAAACGCGGACGCCTGGCACAGCCCTGGCGCAAGTACCGCCAGTTTTTACCACCGTTTTCAAAGAGGAGCGGCTAAGAAATGGCAAAGACGGTTTGCAAGATTCTTGGGGTCGTTTTTCTGTTAGTGGGTGTACTTGGTTTCGTTAAGCCGGACTTACTCGGGGCGCACCTGACAACGGCACATAACGCAGTTCACCTGGTTTCAGGCGCGCTCGCGCTATATCTCGGCTTCGCTGGATCTTTGTCCGCAGCAAGAGCCTTCTGTCTTGTGTTCGGCGTCGTTTACCTGGCCCTTGGCATTCTCGGCATGGCCCTCGGCGCAGGAGCCGATCGCATGTGGGAGGTCGGTCCGCTGCATTTTGGCCAGGCTGACCACGGTATTCACATCCTGCTCGGCGTGGTCTTCCTCGCAGGCGGGTTGTTTACAAAGAAACCCTGACGTTTTCAGCTTCCGGGTTGCAAGGACGGGTCTCGTAAGTGACGCACCAGCGTCCAGAACTCATAATCCTTGCAACCCGGACCACGAAGAGTTTGATCAGAACCTGACGGTGATTCCACCGCGTCCTACCACTCCCGGCGCCAGAAATCCATTCTCGTAATACTCGCGATCGAAAGCGTTTTCGACTCCTCCGAAGAGCACCAACACAACTCGTTCACTCCGTCTCGTCTCGTAACTCGCAAACAGATCCGCCTTCGTATAACCACTGAACGTCAGCTCAGCCATGCGAAACGGAAAACCGTTTTCGAAAACGGGCGCGATATACGAACCTGTCCGATTCACGTCGACGCTGAACAAGAACGACCGATAGCGCTGCCGCAGAGTCACGCCCAACAAGTGCTTCGGGATCACGTACTCCGGTTGCAGACCTTGCGCCGCGATCGAACGATCACTGTTGGTGAACGTGTACGACGCAGCGAGGTCCATTCCCTTCACCGGCGACGCGTTCAGATACGTTTCCACGCCGCGCGAGAGTCCGCCGGGACGATTCACGAAACCAGTGAAACGACCCAGGCCGAGCGGATCATCAACGAACCCCGTGAACGCAATCACGCGTTGCAGCCGCGTGTAGAAATACGTCGCGCCAAACATCACGCGATCGTTTGCCACGCGCTGATCGAAACCACCGTCGACGCTGATCGACTGCTCGGCGCGCAACGTCGGATCGCCGAAACGCGTCAGCCCCGCACCGCTAAAATTCCCCTCGCCGAAGCGTTCGAAAAGTGACGCCGCGCGAAAGCCGTTGCCGACGTGCGCTCGCAGTTTCGTGCCGCTGCGACGAATGAAGTAAGCAATCGCGCCGTCCCCGGTGGCGGAACTTTCCGCCTGGGTCCCCTGCAGGATGCCAGGACGGTCGGCGCTTCTGATCCGGTACCACTGGCCACGTGCTCCCAGCGACAACCGGAGTCGATCGTCGAGAAACGAGAGTTGGTCCTGACCAAACACGGCGAACGTGCGTTGTCGATCGGTCGTGTTGTTGAAGGCGTTGAATGACGGTTGCGAACTCTGAAAAAACGACTCGCGTTCGAACTCGACGCCGGCAGTCGCCAGGTTCGACCTTGAGAAGCGAATGTTCACGCGGCCGTCGATCGTGTCGATGGTGCCTCGGTTCACGTTGAGAAACTCGAAGTCGCCGAACGGCAGAAAAGACGCGAACTGCGGATCGAGGTTTGGACCATTGTAGTTGCGACGGTTGCTCGACACGCGCTGGTAAGCGATCGAGTAATCGATCGCGTCGTTTGCGACGTGCGTGAATCTTCCCGAACCTACGATCAACCGTTGCCGCCGGCCCTGGTCGGGATTGTTGAAGTCCGGTTGAAATGTCACTCCGGGAACTGCGTCCGGAAATGGTTGCGACGAACCGAACGCCGCGGGCAGTGCAAACGGACTGTCGTTTAGCCGAGCGTTCGCAAGCGTGCCGTAGAGATTCGCCGCGATCATGATCGACTCAGTCGGTTGAAACTGAAGACGTCCACCGAATCCCGTGTTGCCATAAGCATCGTCGCCGTCGATACCGTCGCGCACGTCGACACGATTCGCGCCGAGCTCGTAACCGAACGATTTCCCTCCGCCTGACACTTGCAGACGTTCGCGGAACGTTCCCAAACCTCCGCCTTCGAATCCGGCGTCGACGTGAAACCCGTTCGACCCAACTGCCGGAATCACGTTGAGTACGCCGCCGATCGCGTGCGTGCCAAAGATCGACGAACCGGCGCCGCGCAGGATCTCAACGCGATCGAGCGCAACTGGAACGAGATCGGTGATCAACGAAAGCGCCGAGCCGTTGATGTCGCTGGCGTCGCGTACGCGCAGGCCGTCGAGCAAAAGCGAAGTGTCGAAATTTCGTTGACCGCGCAGGCGCACAGTCGTGAGTGAGCCCGGTGAGCCTTGTTGCTGCACGCGCACACCGGGAGTTCCGCGCAACGCTTCGGCCAGACTCAGTTCGTGTTTCTGTTCGATCTCGTCCGCGTCGAGTGTCGAAACGACTTTCGCCACTTCGTCCGCGCGTTGCGCGGTGCCCGTAGCGGTGACGACGACGTTGGCGCTGATCGCTGCGATCTTCAATTGCACTGCGACTTCTTTTATCTCGCCGCGCTCGACACGGATCGCTTCAGAAGTGAACTCCGAAAACCCGTCAGCTTTCACTTCGACGAGATACGATCCGGGTCGCAACCCTTTGTATTCAAACGCTCCCGCCTGGTCCGTTTGCGTCGTGAGTTGAACGCCGGGCGTGAAGTTCAAAACGACGCGAGCGCCGGTCACCTTCGCGCCATTTTCATCCGTGACAACACCGCGGATCGCGCCACCATTTTGTGCGGACAGACTTGTTGAAGTGATCAGCGTAACGAAGATCAGCAAAACGATTCGTTTCATTTAGTTCCTCCTAATCGGCGTGACACGGGGCGCGCCCGTGATCGGGTGCGCGTCAACCAAAACCTCGACGTTGAAAACCTGGTTCAGCAATTCAGCGGTTAAGACTTCCTCCGGTTTCCCCAAGCGAACGACCTTGCCGTCTCTCATCAGCAGAATCCTGTCAGCGAATTGCGCCGTGAGATTGAGATCGTGAGTGACAACCAGCGAAGATGCCTGTCGCATATCGCAACGTTTCCGCACGAGGTTTAGCAACGTCGCCTGGTGCGAGAGATCGAGATTGGCAGTCGGCTCGTCGAGTAACAGAAATGCCGCCTCGGTCGCGAGTGCGCGCGCCAGAACCGCGCGCTGGCGTTCACCGCCGGACAACTCATTCATCAAACGTCCGCTTAACTCGTGCAACTCGGTTTCGGCGAGCACGGCGGCGGCAACGCGCAAGTCCTGTTCTGTTTCCCAACCCCAACCCGAACTCGGTCCCCACGCGAAACGGCCGCCGAGGACGAACTCCAACACCGTCACCGGGAACCTCAACTCCGCCTCCTGGGCCACCACCGCGACGCGACGGCCGATCGTCCTGCGGTTGTATTTCTCGATTGGTTGACCGTCTAACAACACAGCGCCTGAGGTTCGCGGCACTTGTCCGTTCAGACTTCGCAGCAGCGTCGACTTGCCCGCACCGTTTGGTCCAACGAGCGCCGTTATCTCACCCGGCGTGAGCGTGAGCGTCACGTCCGACACAGCGATGCGATCGTCGTAACTAATGGTTAAGTCGCGCGCTTCGAGCACGTCAGCCCCTCTTCAAGAGATAGATAAACAACGGCGCACCGATGAGCGCCGTGATTGCGCCGACTGGCAATTCGCGCGGCGCGATGATCGTGCGTGCGACCGTGTCGGCAACGATGACAAAGAGTGCGCCGCCAAGCGCTGCCGCGGGAATCGTGATCCGGTTGTCGCTGCCGAGTGAAAGCCTTGCGAGATGCGGCACGACGAGTCCGACGTAACCGACCGATCCGCTCGCCGCTACCGAACTTCCAACCAGCAGACTCGCAACCACGAACACGATGATCCGCACGCGTCCAACCTCGACGCCAAGATCGAAAGCATCGCGTTCGCCGAGCATCAACAAGTTCAACGAACGCGCGTTGAGCGTGAGCGCGATCGCTCCGGCGACGGCGATCGCAATCGTCACCGGCAGCAACGTTTTGCTCGTGCCCGAAAGATCGCCGAGCAGCCAGAAGGTGAACGAGCGAATGCGCGTCGCATCCATCAGCGTGGTTACGAAAACGATCACAGATGATAGAAATGTGGTGACGATGACGCCGGCGAGTATCAGACGCTCCGGTGTCGCGCCCGCTCGTCCGCGCGCCAGCCGGTAAACTGAGAGTGTGGCGAGCAGCGATCCGGCGAAAGCGAGTACCGGGCGGCTCCATTCGTTCGCGCCGAAA